>JABURN010000152.1 GCA_014762585.1 Methylophaga sp. | reverse complement strand
AGATGTCTCTAAGAGACAGTACGTATAATGCGCTTCTTCATTGCCGGTGTAGCTCAGTTGGTAGAGCAACTGATTTGTAATCAGTGGGTCGTAGGTTCAAGTCCTATCACCGGCTCCAGAACAAATAAAGGGTCATGCTTTTGCATGACCCTTTTTTGTTTCTGCGATTCCTGAGATCCCACAGCCATGATTTTTTACTCACAATAACTGTGGATAAGTCTGTGAGTATCAGGCGCAAAAATCCTTAAGCTACTCTCAGCATGACACTTAATTGAACTGCTCAAAAAATCACCAGCTATGAGCCGCATCCCCTACCATTGCGGGCGTTGCATCCGACCGGTTGCCTGATTATGCTTGAACTGTCCGGCAACAATTGTCGCCTGAGTCTTCCCGATTTCTTCTGTTAGCTAGTCCGAGGTTGTTACTTTATGGTCGCTAAAACCAAACAAATCATGGTCTTACGTCATGCTAAAGCTGAGGCAGCTTCGCCAGCCGGTGATTTCGCCAGATCCCTCACCGACAGCGGCAGACAACAGGCAACTGATGTCGGTGCGGCCTTACTGGAACAGAAACTGATTCCACAAACGATATACACTTCAACAGCAAAACGGGCATTGGAGACTGCTGAGCGGGTCTGTGAACAACTGGCGATAGACAAACACGACATCGCAATACGTGACGAACTCTATCTGGCTGACACAAAGACTTTCCTGTCGCTGCTCCATAACATCAATAAACGGATCAATCGCGTGCTGATTGTGGGCCATAATCCGGCACTGGAGGACCTGGTGGAGGAGCTGAGCCATACTGACTTCGTCAGTGATCAACCCAATGGTAAGAGACTGTTGCCAGCGTCCATGGTCCTGCTTGAGTTTGACGGTGACTGGACGGATCTCAAAACCGGCAGCTGTGAACTCAAACAACGGCTTCACGGTAAACTGCTAAAAAAGCACTGAAAGGCAATGTTTCCGCCTGCCGGGCATTGCAGCAGCTACTATTAACTGAAGTCTCGGCCATCAGGCAATGGCGCAAAGTTGCTATTAAAGGCAAAGACCCGGAAGGCGTGCACCAGCTCAGAGTCAGTCTCAGAAAAATGCGCAGCGCGCTGACGATTTTCAGCCCGATCATCGATCCCACTTATCGAAAGTACTGGCGCAGGGAATTGAAAGAAATGTCGAAACAACTCGATGCCGCACGGGATCTGGATGTGTTTCTGATGACCTATTTTCAATCAAAAAATAGTGATTCAGATCTGCATCAGGCTTTGAGAAAGCAAAAATCCACGATCTACAATCGACTCACAGAAAGCCTCAGGGGCAAGTTCAAGCAACAGCGTCGTCGGCTGAAAAAGGAGTTAAAACAGTCACGCTGGCCACAGCAGCATTGCCACCAGCAAAACCTGTCACTGTCATCACTGGCACAGCAACAACTGAACCGCTTATATCGGGATGTGCAGGGAAAAACACAGGGCCTGGACCTGACTGATGAAACAGCCCTGCACCAGCTCCGCATTGCTTTCAAGCAATTGCGTTATGCATGCGAGTTTCTTGACCCTGTGCTGGACAGATCCCAGAGTCTGGTTTTTATTAATATGATGAAAGCGCTACAGGATCAATTGGGCGATATTCATGATGCGGCGGTGCAGCAGGAAATGCTCGCCGTTCTGCCGCTGGCGGCGCATGATGAGCTGCAGGAGATCGTCAGTCAAAGTCAGCGAAATAGTCAGCGCCTGAAGAAAACATTAAGACAACAAATTAAGCGTTTCAACAGCATCACCGTGCCCTGGCAACAGCTCAATTTGGCATCAGAATCTGTCTGAGCGGCGCTTTATCGACCAGTAAATCAGCCAGGGTATATTTGTCCAGCACCTGATAAATTGCCTGCTGGGACTCTCGCAATATGCCAGTCAGTTTGCAGACAGGAATCAAGCAGCAATCACCTTCACCATGCACACAGGGCAATAGCCCCTCATCCCCCTCAGTCCAGCGCAATACCTCGCCCAGATTGATGGCTTCAACTGACCTGTTCAGCTTCAGCCCGCCGCCTTTGCCACGGATTGTTCTGACATAACCGGCCCTGGCCAGAAAGTGCACGACTTTGGTGAGGTGATTGTCTGAGATTTGATAGCGCTGGGCTATGTCAGCTATGGTCACCCGCTTCTCCTGCTGCAAAGCCAGGTACATCAGGACACGCATGGAATAATCAGAAAAAGTGGTGAGGTGCATGAAATGGCAAGCTACTATCAGATAGGGTATGGTTCTATTCTACAGTCATCATCAACGGCTCAGAAAATAAATCAGAACCAGATTGGTGATGAACAATAACAATGCTAACCCGCGCCAGAATCCAACCGGGTTACGCTGCATCAGGGGCAGTTGTTCTTCCCGCAGATAATCGGGGTTGGGTTTGACCAGATCAGATTCAAATTCGGACAGCGCTTCATAACGTGACTCCGGCGATAACTGCACAGCCTTGCGAATGGCCTTATCCACCCAGTGAGGAATATCACTGATAGACTCGCTGACTGAGCGGTAACGCAGCCGGATCAACCGTGCCTGGTCACGTACACCGGCCAGCTTATCCCCGTCTGGCAATTTGCCGGTTAACATCTGGTAAACGATACAGCCGAGGGACAATAAGTAAGACTG
>JABURN010000151.1 GCA_014762585.1 Methylophaga sp. | reverse complement strand
AGCCAGAGCCAGAGCCAGAGCCAGAGCCAGAGCCAGAGCCAGAGCCAGAGCCAGCAGATTTAAGCCTTGACTGGCCTTCGAAGCAAGCCTCAGAGCCCGTGACGGTTGAAGCGTTGACAACGTCATTGCCGCCTGATGACACAACTGAATGGCACTTTGCCGAAGGCGTGGACCCGGAAATCGCTGAAGTCTTTATCGAAGAAGCGCAGGAAGTGCTGGCAGAGTTGGATGAATTGATGCCCCAGTGGCTCGATCAGAGTAACCCTGAGGTACTGAGTGATATTCGTCGTCACTTCCATACGCTGAAAGGCAGCGGCCGTATGGCCGGTGCCACAGTCATTGGCGAACTGGCCTGGGCTGTCGAGCAGGTGCTCAACCATGTGATTGATGGTACCCGGCCGGAAACGGCCCAGGTGCAAAAACTCGCAGCTGATTCTCACCAGTTGATGCCGGACTTAATTAGCCGTTTTACCCGTGCAGATAACAGCTCGCCAGCGGAAGTGGAGGCGTTACATGCACTCAGAGACAAGTGCCTTTCAGCCGAATCGGCAGCTGCTGTTGCTCCCGAGGATCACACGCCCCCGGCTGCAGATACAGAAACACTGGATTGGCCAGAAGTTGGCGAAGAAAGCATTGAACTTGTTGATCAGGATGAAGAGCTCATCATTATCGAGCCCGAGACTGATCCCTCGCTGGTCGACTTTGATGTTTCTGTTTATCAGTCCGGCGAGGAGCTCACTGAAGAGCAGCCTGAGTCGCCATCGTTCGATGTCGATACGGACGTTCTTACCTCAGTCGAGCGCTATATCAGGGCACAAGCTTCGAACTCGCCAGCCGACAAGATCGAAGATGAAACATTTGGGCAGGATCAGCAGCGCATTCAGGCGGAAACTTTAGCAGCGGATATTGCAGAACCCCCTGAAGAGAAGCCACTCACAGGTGTTGAAGCTTACATACAGCATCAGCAACAGGAAACCGGGGTAGCTCGTTATCTGCGTCAGAATAGAGCCTCAGAGAAATCAGCGGCAGCACTGACGTCAACATCTGTCAAACCACCAGCCCCGGAATTCAGCCCCCTGACCACAGTGGATCGCTACCTGATCAATCTGACTCGACAACAACGGCCGGCTACCAGTGTTGATCGCTACCTCGCATTGCAGGATGCGCACCAGGAAGCCGATAAAGTCGCCGAAGAAGAGGATAATGAGCTGCTGCAGATTTTTGCTGCCGAAGCAGCGCAGCACATTTTGACCCTGCGGCAGGGGCTGGATGACATCAGTTTCTCCCGTCAGGTCACCAAACCCATTCTCAGAGCGGTGCATTCTCTCAAAGGCTGCGCCAATATTGCCGGAATTAAACCAATGGGGATTGTCGCCACTGAATTAGATGCGGTGATGAAACAACTGCATGCGCAGGATGTCGTGCTGGACAGCGGGCAGATGCAGCAGTTTGCATACATCGTCGAACAACTGAATCAGGTGCTGTTAAGCATTACAGATAATGAGCCCGAACCGGATATTCGCGATTTGTCTGCCGCCGTCAGTCAACTTAAACCAGCCTCTGAAAAGACTGCTGCCAGCCCCATCATTGATCCTGAGTTTCTGGTTGTGTTCCTGGAAGAAACCGACGAATTGCTGGATGCCTATACCCGGCAACTGGCACATTGGCAGCAACAGCCTGATGATAAGGACAATCTGCAGGCACTCGAGCGCACACTCTATGATTTGGAACAGGCTGCGCAGCAGGCAGAGCAACAGCATATCGCTGACGTTTATGCCGCTTTGTCGCGGCTGATTCAACGACTTCAGCCCCATGCTCCTGGTCTTAATGAGCTGCTTGAGCTTGGTTATGAGCAACTGAACCAGCACATAGAAAACCTGCTACAGAATAAGCCATACACTGCTGACTTCGATTTCGCGCTTCGGGTGGACAACTATCTCGCCAGTCAGTCTGCCCCCCAGCCCGTCGCGCCGGATATGGACGTCGATGAGGCCGAATTTGTTATCCCGGATGATGTCGATCCTGAGCTGCTGGAAGCCTTCAGCGAGGAAGCCTCTGAACTGCTGACCTCAAGTGGACAGGCCATCAAGGCCTGGCATCTGGAACATGACAGTGCTGTCGATCCATTGCAGTTGCAACGGGATCTGCATACCTTGAAAGGCGGTGCCCGCCTGACCGGCATTACACCCATGGCCGATCTGACTCATCAGATCGAAACCCTGGTGATTGCCGTCAGTGATCATAAAGTGCCGGCGGATGAAGACTTCTTTGATTTACTGCAGCGCTGTCAGGATAAACTCAGTGAAATGCAGGAACAGCTGGCGCAAGGCCAATCATTGCAAACTGCCTTGTCCCTGATCAAAGAAATTAGCTGGCGCACCGAGGGCGCAGACCTGGACATCGATGACAGGCCGCTGCCGGAACCGGAAAAAGTCATTACTACTTCACCGGAACCTGAACCCGAAGCGTCAGCTTCTGGTCCGGAACCGGAGGCTACACCCGCAAAACCGGCATCCCAGCATGTGGAGCAGGTCAGGGTACGTGCCGATCTGCTCGACTACCTGACTAATTTTGCCGGTGAAGTCAGTATTTCCCGCGACCGGGTAACCCAGCAGCATACGGCCATGCGTCAACAGCTGCGGGAAATGGAGGAAACGGTCAGCCGCCTGCATGATCAACTGCGCAAACTGGAAATTGAAACAGAAACACAGATCCTGTTCCGTTACGAAGATGAACGGCTGAAACACGAGTCTGACTTTGACCCGCTGGAGCTCGACCGCTTCTCAATGATTCAGCAGCTGTCTCGCGGTTTGACAGAGAGTGTTATCGATTTGAATGACATCAGTCGTTCGATGGATATTTTGGTTAAAGAGACCGATGCCATCCTGCTGCAACAGTCCCGCCTCAATGCCGACCTGCAGGAAGGCCTGATGGCCACCCGGCTGCTACCATTCAGTGGTGTCGCCCCCAGACTGGAACGAATCGTCAGGCAGACGGCCAGCGAACTGGATAAGAAAGCGGATTTCACAATCCGCGGCGCAGAACTGGAAATGGACAGAACGATTCTGGACCGGCTGGTTGCGCCACTGGAACATATCCTCCGTAACGCCATAGCACACGGCATTGAATCACCCGGCGTTCGCCTTGCCAACGGCAAACCGGAGCAGGGTCAACTGCAACTGCAGATCATGCGTGAGGGCTCGGAAATGGTGGTGACTGTCAGTGATGACGGTCACGGGATCGATGTCGATAAGGTCCGCCAGAAAGCACTGTCACAGAACCTTATCAGCAGTGATGACAATCCATCGGATGACGAACTGATTCAGCTGATCCTGACTTCAGGTTTCAGTACTGCAGACAATATTTCCCAGCTATCCGGCCGTGGCGTCGGTATGGATGTCGTCAGTAACGAAATTCGCAGTCTCAAGGGTCGCCTGACTATCCAGTCGCAGCCCGGTAAAGGCACGCAGTTCGTTATTCGACTGCCACTGACCCTCTCAGTCATTCAGGCTTTACTGGTCAAGGTCCAGGATGAGCAGTATGCAGTGCCTTTGGGCAGCGTCAATGCCGGTGAACGGATCAGTGTACGTGACATCAAACTGATGCTTGGCACCCATGATCCAAAATACAATTTCCAGGGCGAACAGTATGATTTCATTCCACTCGCCTCACTTCTGGACAAGCCATTAACCCTGCCAGCCAATCTTAAGCATCAATTGCCCTTACTGCTGTTCCGCTCAGGTGAAATGCGCATTGCGCTTCTGGTCGACAATATAATCAGCAACCGCGAGATTGTGATTAAATCGGTCGGGCGTCAGCTCGGCACCATCACCGCGGTCAATGGCGCTACTATCCTCGGTGACGGCCGGGTAGTGTTCATTCTCGATATTCCTACCCTGATTGATACATCACGAGATATTCATCTTGATAGTAATGATGCCATCAACCTTGAACGGGAACTGGCGCACATTCAGGAGCAGGCACCTGTGGCCATGGTCGTGGATGATTCGATTACCATGCGTAAAGCCTCTGGCAACCTGCTCAAACGGCTGGGCTTTGAAGTCCTTACAGCCAGAGACGGCGTGGATGCCTTATCACAGTTGCATGAGCAAAAACCGGATATCATTCTGCTGGATGTGGAAATGCCAAGAATGGATGGCTTTGAGTTCGCATCCATTGTCCGCAACGATGCCCAGTTCCGTCATCTGCCGATCATCATGATTACCTCCCGCACCGGCCAGAAGCACCGTGATCGCGCACTGGAAATTGGTGTGAATGCCTACCTCGGCAAGCCCTACCAGGAAGACGAGCTGGTCAGTCAGATGCAGAAACTGCTAGGCCAACAGCGTTTTCCCGGTCAGCATAACTAATCGCCAGGCTCAGATATGACAGCACAAGCACAACAGGCCCAGTTCATTCATTGCATGCTGATACCACTGCAGAAACATTATCTGCTGCTGCCCAACAGCAGCATTGCCGAGGTAATTCCCCGCACCGGGGTGATTCAGGAACAGGCCGGCGACGCCACCTGGCTGAGCTTTATTGACTGGCAGCAACAACGTCTGCCACTGGTCTACCTGGAAAACCTGCTGACCGATGGCGCAGAACCTCAGTCGGCCGGCAACAAACTCTGTATCGTCAACGGCATCAATCCCGATGCCGATATCGATTATTTTGCCATACCCTGCTCAGGCTCACCGCAGCTGATTACCCTTAACCAGGCGGCGCTGCACCTCACTCACGATGATAATAACTCGCCTTACCTGCACTGCCAGATCAAGATTAGCAACAAGGTGGCCCTGATCCCGAATCTCGACCAAATCGAGGCCAGTATTCGCGATCAACAAGACTGAACCGGCCCGAAATTATTCGCTGCTGTTTTGTGATCAAATCCTGCTGATTTTTACCCGGTTCATGGTTTAAGATAGCGCCATGCGATGGATGAAAACACTGTGGTTTTATCTTGCCTTTCTGGCGCTGCCTACTTTTGCTCTGGCAGACAGCAACGCACAGCTTGAAAAACAGCGTCAGACCTTTCAATTTGCACTCAAAGCGCTGGAGACCAACCAGATCTCCCTATACCGTCAGTTTCAGGAAAGACTGGACGGTTATCCTTTGCAGGGCTATCTGCAATATCTCTATCTGCGCCATCGGCTGGAACAGGTATCAACAGCCGAGATTCAAACTTTCCTGGACCAGGAAAAAGACACTTTCTATGCTGAGAGGCTACGGGCGTTCTGGCTGGAAAGACTAGCCAAACAACAGCGCTGGCAGGACTACCTGGCATTTTATCAGCCGCCTCAATCTGCTGAGCGCGAGTGCTATCAACTACAGGCACTGCTGGCCACCGGACAGCGCAAGCTTGCCTTTGAGCTGACTCCCAAAATGTGGCTGGTTCCACACTCCCAGCATAAAGCCTGTGACCCGGTGTTTGCCCGCTGGCAGCAGGCTGGACTGCTCACTGAAGAACTGCGCAAGCAACGCATGATGCTGGCGCTGCGTGATAACCAGTTTTCAATTGCCAGCTACCTGGCAAGGTCGGGCCCTCAGGCTGCCAGTGAACTCGCCTGGGTGGAACGCTGGAAAACCATTCACAATAATCCAATTTCCTTACTCAAGCAGTTACCGGCGAACCCTCCCGCGGATAACTCCGTTACGCTTGCGCGAGATGAAGCCCTGTCCCGCGAGATTATTGTCCACGGCCTGACCAGGCTTGCCCGTCGCTCACCTGAGCAGGCTTTTGAACAGTGGCAGAGGCTACGCGACCATTATCAGTTCAGTGAGCAGGAACAGATTGAAGTACGCCGTGCTATCGGCACCTGGGCTGCTTTGAACCGCGATGACAGAGCACTGATCTATTTTGGCAATATTCCCGGCGGGGAGTGGCAGGCCCGCGCTGCTATCTGGCAGCAGGACTGGCGGGCAGCCATCAAAGCCATCAAGCAGATGAATATTGATGAGCAGGCTTCAACCCGCTGGCAATACTGGCTGGGTCGCAGTCAAGCCGGGCTGGGTCAGGATGAAGCAGCGAGGGAAACCTTTGCTGCCATTGTCGGCCAGCGTGATTATTACTCTTTCCTCGCTTCCGATGAGTTGGCCAAGCCCTATGCCATGAATCACCGGCCGATAAGCGTGTCGGCAGAAGTCCTCAATGATTTTCGTCAGCAGCCTGCGGTGCAGCGTCTGTATGAGTTTTACCAGCAGGATATGATGCTGGAAGCCCGTCGAGAAGGCTATTATCAGTCTCAACACCGCAGTGACGCTGAGTTGCAGATGCTGGCCACCATTACCCATGAGTGGGGCTGGCATAATCAGACCATTGCTCTGCTGGGCAAAGCGCAATACTGGGATGCGTTGGATCTGCGTTTTCCGGTCATCTTTGATAAAGCCATGCAGCAGGCGGGGCAAAATACCGGGCTAGACCCTTCCTGGCTGTTAGCTATCGCCCGCCAGGAAAGCGCTTTCAACCCTACTGCCCGCTCGCATGCCGGCGCACTGGGTCTGATGCAATTAATGCCTGACACAGGACGGCTTATTTCCAAGCTTATCAACCGGCCATTAAAACAACTGGATGAGCTTTATCATCCGGAACGCAATATCGAGCTCGGCAGCGCCTATCTCAAACGCATGCTGGATGAAAACCAGCGTAATCCGGTGCTGGCTACCGCGGCCTATAATGCCGGCCCGCACAGGATCAATCGCTGGCTCCCCACAGAACCGCTTGACGCCACCATCTGGGCAGAAAATATTCCTTTTAATGAAACCCGTCATTACGTACAGACGGTAATGAGTTACGCCGCCATTTTCGACAGTCAGAGAAACCAGGCCATTAAACCGTTGTCAGAACGTATGCCTGCAATCAAACCTAAAACACCTTAGACTGTTGTTATGCAATGCTTTCTCGTAGGCGGATGTGTCCGTGACAAACTGCTGGGGCTGCCGGTTAAAGACCGTGACTGGGTCGTAGTCGGCGCTGATCCTCAAACCATGCTCACACAGGGATTCAGACCGGTGGGTAAGGATTTCCCTGTGTTTCTTCACCCGGAAACCCAGGAAGAATATGCGCTGGCACGCACTGAGCGTAAATCCGGCCGGGGTTACCATGGTTTCAGTTTTTATGCCGCACCGGATGTCTCGCTGGAGCAGGATCTGGCCCGCCGTGATCTGACGATAAATGCCATCGCCGAAGATGAACATGGCGAGATTATTGATCCCTTCAACGGTCAGCAGGATCTGCAGCAAGGTATCCTGCGCCACGTTTCACCAGCCTTTGTCGAAGATCCGGTTCGGGTGCTCAGAATCGCCCGCTTTGCAGCCCGCTATGGTTTTAAAATCGCCGATGAAACCAAGGCACTGATTGCCGCCATGATCGCGGCCGGTGAACTGGAATACCTGGTGCCCGAACGGGTCTGGCAGGAGTTGTCCAAAGCACTGCAAACTAATCAGCCGTCGTTGTTTTTCACCGCGCTTCGCGAAGTCGGGGCCCTTAAGGTACTGTTCCCGGAAGTCGATGCCCTGTTTGGCGTTCCACAGAATCCCAAATGGCACCCGGAAGTGGATACCGGCGTGCACGTGATGATGGTGATCGATCAGGCAGCCAGGCTTTCCGATGATGTCTCAGTCCGCTTTGCCGCGCTGTGCCATGACTTGGGTAAAGGCCAGACGCCGGCAGATATTCTCCCCAGCCATAAAGGTCATGAAGCGACCAGCATTCAGCTGACCCGTGACCTGTGCGAACGGTTACGGGTCCCCAAAGAGACAAGCAATCTCGCAGTCAAAGTCGCCGAGTTTCATACCGATGTACACCTGCTGTTCGAACTGGATGCCGAGCGCGTGCTGAACGTGCTGGAAGGTGTCGACAGTTTCCGCAGGCCGGAACGTTTCCAGCAGTATCTGCTGGCGGGTGAAGCTGATTTCCGTGGCCGCCCTGGCTATGAGGACGCCCCCATGCCTGAAGGCGCTGCCTTCCAGGCCTGTTATCAAGCCGCTGCCGCTGTATCAGCCACAGAATTTATCGAAGCCGGTCTCTCCGGTATCGCGATTGGTGAAGCGATTCGTCAAAAACGCATCGAAAAGATTCAAGAGACGCTCGACGCATTTCGTTCTGCAGCCTGATCCTGCCAGTTGAAAATCCTGCACTGATAAAGGCTTGCAAGATTACAGGCCGCCCCCATATCACGTATAATCCGCTTATTTTTCGACTTTAATTTAGGACTTATCATGAGCAGTGAACTCTCAGCCAACTGGACCAGCGTTAATGCTGCCTGTCAGCCGCTGGTCGATGCATTGATCGCCGATGCACAGGCCCTTAACCTGGAAATCAGCACCCTGGAAAACGGTACACGCATCGTGGATGCCGGTATCAACTGCAAAGGCGGCCTGGAAGCCGGCCGTCGCATCGGTGAAATCTGTATGGGTGGTCTGGGTACAGCCACGTTGGGTACAAACAGCGGCTTTGACAACTGGCCCTGGTCAGTAAATGTTCATGCCAAAACGCCAGTACTGAGTTGCCTCGGCAGCCAATATGCCGGCTGGAGCCTGTCGCATAAAAGCGAAGACAGCAAATTTTTTGCACTCGGCAGTGGTCCGGGTCGAGCACTGGCAGCCCGTGAAGAACTGTTCAAGGAATTCGCTTATCAGGATAAAGCCGACGCCACCGTCATCGTCCTGGAAGTCGACAGCTTTCCCCCCGTTGAAGTCGCTGAGAAAGTCGCTGACAACTGCGGCATCAAAGCAGAAAACCTGACTTTTGTTCTGACCCCGACTGCCAGTCTTGCCGGCGTCATGCAGATTGCGATTCGTGTACTGGAAGTCGCAATGCATAAAGCCCACGAACTGCACTTCCCACTGGAAAAAATCGTCGATGGTTACGGGGTGACCCCAGTCGCACCACCGGGTGGTGATTTCATGAAAGCCATGGGCCGCACTAATGATGCGATTCTGTTCGGTGGTCAGGTACATCTGTTTGTCGATGCGACTGACGAAGAAGCCCAGGATTTGGCCGAGAAAATGCCCAGTAATACCTCTTCAGACTATGGCCGACCATTTGCCGAGATCTTCAAATCGTACGATTATGACTTTTTCAAGATTGACGGCAGTCTGTTCAGCCCCGGCAAGGTCATTGTCACTAATGCCAATACCGGCAAAAGCTTCAGCGCTGGCGAACTGAACCGCGACCTGCTGAATCAGTCGTTCGGCCTGTAAATTCATGAGCGCACCCCGCGTCGTCATTTTCAACGATACCCACGGCTGGCACAGTGAACAGCTCAGTTCTGCACTGGGCCAGCTGGGTATCGAGGCGGTGCTGACCGATCTGGCTGAATGCCGGATTGATCTGGATTCCCCGACCGGTCTCTATATTCCCGGCTTTGACAGCGCGCTCCCGGCCGCGGCCATTGTCCGTGGTATTGCACCCGGCTTTCTTGAGCAAATCACGCTGCGCATGGATGTGTTGCACACGCTGGCAGAACTGGGGGTGCCAGTGTTGAACCCGGCGACAGCGATTGAACATACCGTAGATAAGGCCCGCACCTCGCTGCGACTTCATCTGGCCGGGCTGAGTACGCCCCGCACCTGGGCCTGTGAAAGTGCAAACAGCGCCAGAACCATTGTTGAGCGGGAACTGGCAAACGGTCATTTGCTTGTGATGAAACCGCTGTTCGGTTGCCAGGGTAAGGGCATTGCACTGATAGAGACCCTGTCTCAATTTGAACAACAGGCACCGGTGGGTGAGGCTTTTTATCTGCAGCAGTATGTTGCCCCGGAACAGGCCGGAGCCTGGCAGGACTGGCGTCTGTTGGTGATTGATGGTGAAGTCTGTGCCGCCATGTCACGTCGCTCACATCACTGGATCACCAACTTTGCCCAGGGGGCCAGCTGCTTCGCGACACCGGTATCTGAAGAAATGCGGCAACTGGCCATCCGCGCGACAGCAGCAGTGCAGGCTGAGTATGCCGGCGTAGATCTGATCCGCGGCCCTGATGGTCAGTTCACGGTATTGGAAGTGAACAGTGTTCCGGCCTGGAAAGGCTTGTATCAGGCCACTGGCGCCGACATTGCCGGCGCACTGGCCCTGGCAGTGAATCAACGTATCTCGGCGGCCCTGGCATCCA
This sequence comes from Methylophaga sp., assembly GCA_014762585.1. GTDB lineage: Bacteria > Pseudomonadota > Gammaproteobacteria > Nitrosococcales > Methylophagaceae > Methylophaga. Next base: position 8,014 of record JABURN010000151.1, on the reverse strand, counting down.
ATCATGCTGTCTGAGCAGCAGATAGCTGAATCCGTATTCTGGGCCTGTAAACAGGAGGTCCGCGCCCCCAAGCCCGGCAATGTGAATTGCTTCAGTGATGGCCACAATATGGCCGTCGACGATTTCATCCGCAGTGCCCGCGCTATCGCGCCGGTGATGGCCCGACCCGGTCTGACAGTAGGTGAGCGGATTCTGGGCGCAATAGGGGCCACCCGGCAGGTCGTTGACTGCAATACCAACCTCGGCATCGTTCTGCTGTTCGCGCCCTTGTGCTGCGCAGCTGAAGATTGTGAGTCATTTGCTGATCTGGCTGACAGCCTCAAAAACGTTCTACAGAATCTGACTGTTGAGGATGCCAGGCTGACTTATCAGGCTATCCGAATGGCTGAGGCCGGTGGCCTGGGAGAGCATCAGGAACAGGATATTAGCGGAGAACCGACCGTGACCCTGCTAGAGGCAATGCAAATGGCGGCCGAACGCGATCAGATAGCCCTTCAATATGTAAGTAATTTCAACACATTATGGCAAATTGGATTGCCGGGATTGACAAGCGCGTTGAATTCTGGGGAAAGTGTTGAATGGGCAGCGGCTTTCGCGTATCTTAAGCTCTTATCAGAGGTTCCCGACAGCTTGATTTGTCGCAAGCAATCCAGGGAACAGGCAATCGCAGTGACAGAAAAGGCAAAACAACTTGTTTTTGAAATGAATAAAAACAGTACGTTAAATGCTTATTTAGATCAGCTCACTGCTTGGGATAAAGAATTAAAGCAGAATGCCATTAATCCGGGAACTACCGCAGACCTTGTCGCGACCACGCTGTTGCTACATGCATTTCAGCGCCGGCTTTCTGCTGACCGAATTTCAGTACCATGATGCATCCAGCGGACGGCACTGAGCAGGTGATACGTTCCTTTATTACGTATAAACCCTTCCTTGCCAGCAAGGAGGGAAAAAAATGAGCCTTTTTGACAATTTTTTTGGAACAGGAAAATATAACATGCCAGTTATCGATCGCGTACTCGTAGGTGAATCTCTGGTCATCGAAGACGGTGACCTGGACAACGTCTCACACATCGACCTGATCATGGGCCCACGTGGCTCAGCTGCAGAAGACGCTTTCTGCCGCACTCTGACTGACCAAAAACAAGGTGTTAACGGTCTGTTGGCTGTAGTCACACCTAATCTGATGGTTAAACCTGCTACCGTCATGTTTAACAAAGTCACCATCAAGAACATGAAACAAGCCGTTCAAATGTTCGGTCCTGCTCAACGTGGTGTTTCAATGGCGGTTGCAGAATGCGTTGAAGATGGCACCATCCCTGCCGGTGAAGCTGATGATGTCTTTATCTGCGTTGGTGTATTCATTTCTCCAACTGCTGACAGCGACGAGAAAATCCAGGATTGGAACTACCGCGCAACTAAAGAAGCGATCAAACGTGCGGTTGCTCGTGAGCCGAAAGCGGCTGACGTTGTTGCACAATACAGATCAACTGAACACCCATTCGGTGCTAAGTAATTTCTGATTTGTGATGACCGCCCTTCTCAGGAAGGGCGGTTTCACTTTTACTGCATCAGACGCTTCAGTGTCTGTACGCTGATGGCACCGGTGTGTAAAGCACTGGCTATCAGTACCCCTGTGGCACCGTTTTGTTCAGCTGCCATCAAATCCGCTTCGTCGCGAATACCCCCTGCAAGATACCATTTCACCTTCCGGGTGACAGAAAGCTGAGTTTGTAACCACGCAAGATCTGGTCCGCGATTTGCCCCTACCCGATCCAGATTCATCAGGATCACAGCGTTTGTCCACAGCTGGGACTCCGAGAATAATTCCGCCTGTCCCAACTGCGTGTTATTTTTCTTATCCAGGGACAAAATCAGTCTTGACGCTAGTTCTGGTTGCATCAACATAGCTGTATCAATCAAAGTTTCGCTACCCGCCACCCATCTCAAATTATCACTCTTGTTATCAGCTTTCAGTTCTTCATCACCTCTGAAGCCGCTGTCGATCCAGAATTCCGTCTGCGGGAACTGTCGGCTTAAAGACCGGTACAGTGCTGTTTGCTCAGTACCCTGCTCAATCGCATCCAGATCGGCGATATAAAAACGTTCAAATGGCAGCAAGGCCAATAAATCTGCAATCACCTCAGCCGGCTCAACAGAAGCTGTTAGAACTGACTCCAAAGCCGGGTAAAGTTGGCGATTACCGCCACGGGCGTGGACCACGATCCCGCCGCGAATATCGATGACCGGTATAATCTGCAGCATAAATTCCATTCTAATTGTGTCTGTGTCACTGAAACTGACCAGGACATATAAAGCATGAGTATTAAACAGCTGACATGACGCTATTTATCTACGAACATCTTACCAGCGGGGCGCTGGCCGGGGAGGCAATTTCACCGTCACTGCTGCGGGAGGGTGACGTCATGCTCAAGGCCCTTTGCGCTGATTTGGCCGAACTGGACTGTCAAATCTTTGTGATGCGTGACAGTCGTTTGCCAGCACTGGCAGATCCGACTGGCAGGATTTCCGTGTTGCCGGTTAATAACCTGCAGGAGTATCGACATATCTGGCAGCAGAGCCTACAGCGTTACGATCAGTTTTTGATGATAGCACCGGAAACCGATGGACTGCTGGAACAACTGGTCAGTGAATTGGATTTACTCAACAAAGCGCATCTGGGCTGCTCGGCCTCAGTTATTGCCCTCTGTAGTGACAAGCTTAAATGTAGCCGATGGCTGCACGAGAATGCCTTTCTCAGCCCGGAAACGTTTGCAGCAACTGAGTGGATTACGACGATCGACACTGACAAGCAGGACGACTGGATTATCAAACCGCGTGATGGTGCCGGCTGCGAGCAGACTTTTAAATTGCCGACTGAGGCCGCTATCAGCTATCTCAAGTCATGGCCGGCTTCGGAACTTGAAACATGCATCATACAACCTTTCATCGAAGGCACGGCGCTGAGCCTGAGCCTGTTTGTCACAGCGCAGGAGATCCATGTTTTATCAGTGAACCGACAGCATATTGATGAGTCTGAACATCAACTACAGCTTGTCCACTGCGAAGCCGGTCGCGATGATCTTATCGAGCCCGCTGCAGTCAGCCGGCTGACTCAGCAGATTCATGCTACGATGCCGGGACTGTGGGGCTTTGTCGGTATTGATCTGATACAGACTAGTGATGCGCTCTGGTTGATAGAAATCAACCCGAGACTGACCGTTTCCTATGCCGAGCCGGCATTAAGACAGCAGGCGAATCCGGCACGACACCTGAAGCCATTTCTGAAAGAGGATTAAATTGAAACAACCCGGTTTTTGCGGATGGGATATCGGCGGTGCGCATCTCAAAGTCGCCCGCTGCGATAGTCAGGGCCGATTGGAACAGGTCATCCAACTTCCCTGTGCACTATGGCGTGGCATTGATGAACTTCAACAGTCATTGCGAGAGGCCATTAATAAACTCGACTGCGCCCGTGATACGCATGCCATCACCATGACTGGCGAGCTGGTTGATGCCTTTGCCCACCGCCGTGAAGGTGTCAGCGCCATCATTGATTGTGTTTCCCAGATACTAGCATCACAACGCTGCCATATTTATGCCGGCAAACAGGGCTGGCTTGAGCCCGAGCAGGCCAAAACCAACTGGCAGGCTGTTGCTTCAATGAACTGGCTGGCAAGTGCTGCTTTTACGGCCAGTCAGGCTACGCATGGTTTTTTTATTGATATCGGCAGTACCACTTGCGATATCGTACCTTTTTCATCGCATCAACTTAGCCCATTGGGCCTGACTGATCATGAGCGTCAGTTAAGCGGCAGTCTGGTATACACCGGTGCGATCCGCACACCGCTGATATCCCTCGCGACAGAAGCACCATTGAATGGCAAAAAGCTGTCACTCGCTGCTGAATGGTTTGCGAGCAGTGCGGATATCTGGATCTTGCTGGGAAAACTCAATGCCGACATGATCCAGGACAGCAGTGCTGATGGCATGCCTTGGACATCAGACCATTGTCGGCAGCGACTGGCCAGAATGCTGGCCGCTGATGCTGATGATGCCAGTCATCAGCAGTGGCAATTGGTGGCTCAATGGTTTGCCGAAAAACAGCTACAACGGATCAGCGAGGCTTGTCTCCAGGTGATGACAGCCTGTCCGCTGGCAGATGACAGCCCGCTTGTTGGCGCCGGTGTTGGTCGTTTTATCACAGAAATGCTGGCAATAAGGCTAAATCGACCTTATATCGATTTCGCCAGTCTTTGTCAGTCTCAGCCAGCCGCAGCGGACCATGCCCCTGCCGCCGCACTCGCCCTTCTGGCAGCGCAGCAGTTATCGTAAAATAGACACATGAGCCAGCAACTCCCACCGCTTTGTGTTGAACTCCCCTATCCCGGTGACAGCGAACGCTATTTTCGCCAACTGCGTCAGCGTCACTGGCCGGTGTTTCTAGACAGCGCCAATACCTCACTACCGGCCGGCCGATATGACATCATTGCCGCTGACCCCTTTATCACCCTGGAATGCCGTGGCGAGCAAACCCGGATCAGCAGCGAGGCAGGCAGCGAAACCAGCACAGAGGATCCCTTCATCCTGCTTGATGAGCTGCTGAAATTTTATCATCAGCCTGCGACTGATTTACCGTTTGCCGGAGGTGCCATCGGTTATTTTGCTTACGATCTTGGCCGGCGTATTGAGACGCTGCCATCAACGGCATTGGACGCCGAGCAGATTCCGGATATGGCCGTGGGCATTTACGACTGGGCCGTGGTGACCGATCATCAGCAGCAACGCTGCTGGCTGGCCAGCTTCGCTCAGCATCCGCAAACCCGGGAGAACTGGTCTGATCTGGTCGCATTATTCAGCAATGCTAAAGAAACAAATCATGACCCAAGTGCTTTCAGCGTAAATGGTGAACTTCGATGCAATCTGAGTAAAACTGACTACAGCCGGGCTTTCAGTCGCATCCAGCATTACATTACAGAAGGCGACTGCTATCAGGTTAATCTGGCTAAACGATTTGAAGTTGCAGCAAAAGGGGATCCCTGGTTTGCCTACCGGCGCTTAAGACAGCAGAACGCTGCGCCGTTTTCCGCCTATTTCACTACCGGTGAAGTGACGGTCATGAGTTCATCACCGGAACGCCTGCTGCAGGTCCATCATGGTCAGGTAGAAACCAAACCCATCAAAGGCACCCGTCCACGTGATTTGACCGACACGGAGAATGACCAGGCTTTAGCCCAAGACCTGCAGAGTAGCATCAAAGACCGGGCTGAAAACCTGATGATTGTGGATTTGTTGCGTAATGATCTGGGTAAGGTCTGTAAGGCCGGCAGTATTCGTGTTCCTAAACCGTTTGCGCTGGAAAGTTTTGCCACCGTGCATCACCTTGTCAGTACGATCACCGGCACTTTGGCTGAGGACCAATCTGCTGTTACCTTACTGAGGGCCTGCTTCCCTGGTGGCTCCATCACCGGTGCCCCCAAACTACGGGCGATGGAGATCATTGAAGAGCTGGAACCCAACCGCCGCGGTGTCTATTGCGGTAGCATCGGCTACATCGGTTTTGATGGCAATATGGACAGTAATATCACTATCCGCACCTTGGTCTTCAGCGATGAGAGGCTGCGTTTCTGGGCCGGAGGTGGTATTGTGAAGGATTCTCAGGCCGAGGCTGAGTATCAGGAAGTGCATGATAAAGCCGCGGCCATGCTACGTCTGATCGAGGGGTTACGCTGATCATGCGGATTATTAAACTGGGTGGCAGCCTGTTTCACACACCGGAACTGAGACAGTGGCTCGAGCTGCTCGACAGCGCCAGTCAAAACGAAGTGGTGGTGATTGTGCCCGGTGGCGGGCCATTTGCCGATGAAGTTCGCCATGCCCAGCGTCTGCACCGTTTCAGTGACAGTTCCGCGCATCATATGGCCCTGCTGGCAATGGCCCAGTTCGGTCTGCTGCTCGCTGATCTGGCGCCTGGCAGCCAGGCTTTTTATTATCCCCAGCAACCGGCAGATTCGCTTAAACCGGGTCTCCATGTCTGGCTTCCGGATCGGTCCTTACTGGAAATGAAGGATATCCCACACAGCTGGGACATCAGTTCCGACAGCCTCGCTTTATGGCTCAGTCAGCAGCTGGAAGCAGATGAACTGGTTATGATCAAGCGCTCCACCGTCGTGTCCAGTCGCATTCAGGCATTAATTCAACATGGCGTGCTGGACAAAGGCTTCACCGCTTTGTACCAGCGACAACCGGTTCATACCCAGTTATTTCATTTTCAACAGCAGGCCTTATTTCCGGATAAAGGCCTGATCCTGCAATGAATCAGCCCCTGGCTGCGAGTCAGGCTGACGCGCTTTTAACCGCTTTATGCGATCATCATACTGATAACATCAGCACCGAGCCTCATTATCTGGCTTTGTTGAGAGAGGCTGAGTCCTACTCACGTCATGATAAAGCCGCCCATATGACCCCGGATCTGGCACCGTACAGTCTGCTGGGCATGCAACTGGCGGTATTACATCAGGGTAATCTACTGTCGGCTGAACTTTACCCCAGGCTCAAACAGGCTGAATCCGATACCCTCAACTGGTTCAAAACCTGCTTTGACTTACCCCACGCTCACTTCAGCCATGGCGGCAGTGATAATAATCTGCAGGCTTTATGGCAATCCCGTGACTACAGTTCGAGCGGGAGAAAGATAGTCTATGCCAGCGAGGCACGGCATTACTCAATCGATAAAGCCTGCCGGATTCTGGGTCTTGATCTGGTGCTCATCCGCTGCGATGTCGATGACCGGATAGATATTACTGCGCTGGAAACAGCCTGTCGCAAAAGGGCCCCGCTCGCTATCATCATGACTGCAGGAACCAGTGCAGCTGGCGCTGTCGATCCGATACAGCCCGCCTCGGACATCGCGTCAAAGTATCAAAGCTGGCTTCATGTCGATGCCGCCTGGGGTGGTGCCCTGTTGATGCTGCCTGAACATCGCGACTCCCTGATGAGACTGACTCAGCTGGACAGTGTGGGCTTTGACCCTCATAAATCCCTGTTCCAGCCTCGGCCCTGCAGTGTTTATCTGAGCAGGCATGCTCCCAGACACAGCCTCCAGACGGACTATCTCAATAACACGCCCAGTGACCGAGTAACCGGCTCCTACGGCGCCGAAATGTTTCTGCCTTTATGGCTTAATCTGAAAATACTCGGCGAGGAGTGGTTTTACCAACAAACGCGGGCGCGTCTGGAACAAGCTCAGCTTTTTTCAGAATTACTGCGTAAGCGCAACATAAAAACCTGGAACGGCGGTAGCGGCATTATCTGCTTTGAAGCTGATGGAGAAGCCTTTGACACACTGGTTGCCAGCGGCTTTTTGTCCAAAGCTAAAATGAATCAAAACACCGTCTACCGCGCAGTATTTGCAGGTATCCGAACGCAGGCTGAGGCCTTGTTCAGGGTGTTACCCCTTTCTCCCTGATTTGCTTTTGCACACTGTCAAAGCGCCGCAGCCAGGTGGGAATGGTATTAAGCGGGGCCGGCCACTGATTACTGGCGCTGAGCGCGGCTTTTCTGGACGGATAAACACCGTAAATCAGCACGTGCCAGGGTTTGTTATTACGCAAGCTGGTAAACGTGGCCACATCCCCTGAAAGAGAATACTTGTCGATAAACTCATTCACTTCAGCGGCATCCCAAGCTCCCATTAACTGGAAGGTGTAGTGGCTTGCTTTCTGCTGCAGCACCCAGTCTTTATCGTGCACAGAGGCAGGCTGTTCGCTGACTTGTTCTGGTTTCTCGCCTTCATTAGTCAGCTCTGCAGCAGGGGCTGAATCCACTGCTTTGTCATCTGCCAGTTTGATTTCCTCTGCCTCAGCGAGTGCCGAGGTTTGAGCCTGGGGCTTGTTCTGATTCTGATCGACAGTCTCGGTCTCGGTCTCGGTCTCGGTCTCGGTCTCGGTCTCGGTCTCGGTCTCGGTCTCGGTCTCGGTCTCGGTCTCGGTCTCGGTCTCGGTCTCGGTCTCGG
>JABURN010000043.1 GCA_014762585.1 Methylophaga sp. | reverse complement strand
AAGGACAGAAGAAACCGCCTTTCCAGTCTGCACCCAGATCAGCGGGTGCCAGATCAGGGCGATAAGTCGGTGAGCAGCCCAGGTGAGTACAGATACCAACCAGAACCATCAGTTCATCGCGAATAGAACGGGTATCGTTCTGGCAGTATTCCGGCTGCTGAGAAGCCACCTGACTGTTGGGGTCACGCAGGGAATCATCGAGCGTTTCCAGGTTGGCCAGCGCTTCCGGACTGCGGCGGAAAATCCACACCGGCTTGCCCCGCCATTCAACGGTCAGCAGTTGACCTGATTCCAGCTTACTAATGTCGACCTCAACAGGCGCGCCGGCAGCTTCCGCTTTGGCACTGGGCAACATGGATGATACAAAAGGTACGGCAACGGCAGCAGCGCCTGCACCGCCGACAACACTGGCTGCAGCCGTGAGGAAGCGCCGTTTGCCGGTATCGATAGACTGACTCATTGAAGGATTTCCCCCAGCATTCTTAAATATGATGACCCTGTGATTTTATCTAAGGTAAATAAAGTTTCACAAGGTGAATAATTGATAACCGAGTAAATAAACTCTTAAATTTTAGCATAACGTGGGGGTAATAGGATCAAAAAAGCCCGCCTGAAATCAGGCGGGCTTTCGATTAAGCCGATTGTTGCGACTGAATTATTTCAGTGCTTTTTCGGTTTTTCTGACCAGACGGCCCAGAGCGCCTTTCGGGTCAGTTGCTTTGATAGCTTCCAGGTTGGTTGGCTCGCCAACGACGATAGCACCACCCATGCCTGCGCCCCAATGCGGGTCACATTTGTAAAGGTAAACACCTTCAACTGTCAGTGGTTCAGTGGTGAAGTTTTCACCCATGGCTGAAGTCCAGCCAGTAGCGCCTTCAGGGATGAACTCAACTTCGCCGTCAGCAGTCACGAATTTAGTGTTGGCGATATGGCCGTTCATGTTGGTCCAGGAAACAGTATCACCTGGTTGAGCAACAACAACCATTGGTTTGAATGCTGTAACAGAAGCAGTGACGACATGGTCTTCAGCCATAACAGCAGTTGACATCAGAGTCGCTGCGCTCAGAGCGGCAGCAATAAGTGATTTGCCATATTTCATTATTAATCCTCTCGTTTTGTAGGTTATTTGCCTCAGTGCGGTTCCAGTGTGGCATAGCCAAACTGAACCGAAACTGAACAAAACTAAATCTGTATATTGTTGTTGTTAATGACTTAGTTCAGTCCGAGACCGCGCGACATACTAACCCGAGCCTGACAGAAATGTCCAAAAAAGAATCAGCCTGATAGTGTGGCATTTGCCTCACTACGGGTCTGTAGTGAGACGGTTTTCATGTTGTTGCAATGCCCACATGGCGGCATATCGTCTGCCTTGTTGCAGTAACTCGGCATGACTGCCATGCTCACAAATACGACCTTCATCCATGACAAGAATGGTGTCGGCATCGGTGATGGTGGAGAGACGGTGGGCAATCACCAGCGTGGTTTTATCCCGACTGATAGCCTGCATTTCCTGAACGATGGCCTGCTCAGAATGACTATCGAGTGCAGAAGTGGCTTCATCAAAAACTACGATGGCCGGGTTCTTCAGTAAAGTCCGGGCGATGGCAATCCGCTGTTTCTCACCACCGGAAAGCTTGAGGCCACGCTCACCGACCAGCGTCTGGTAGCCGTCAGGCAACAGGCTGATAAAGCGATGAATATGAGCCTGTTGCGCTGCAGAGATCACGGCATCCTCACTCGCCTCCGGGTTGCCGTATGCAATATTGTGATAAATCGTGTCGTTGAACAGCACAGTATCCTGGGGCACGATGCCGATGGCTTTCCGCAGGCTATCCTGGGTCACGGTCCGGATATCCTGACCGTCAATCAGAATCCGCCCCTGCTGGGGATCATAAAATCGATACAGTAACCGCACGATGGTGGATTTACCTGAGCCGCTGGCACCCACGATAGCGAGCTTACGGCCAGAATCGATCTCAAAACTAATGTCGTGCAAAATCGGCCGCGCCGGGTCATAGGCAAAATTCACATGCTCGAATGCAATACGACCCGCCATGACTTTAAGCTGACCGGCGTCCTCGGAATCTCTAATCTCTTCCTTTTTCTCCAGCAGACTGAACATGCGTTCCATATCGGCCAGTGAGTGGCGGATTTCACGGTAAACAAACCCGAGAAAGCCCAATGGCAGATAAAGCTGTAACAGGTATGCATTGACCAATACCAGATCACCCAGTGTCAGCTCTCCAGCTACCACGCCCTGACCTGCCAGCAGCATCAACGCCGTGAGTCCGGCGGCAATGATAATGCCCTGGCCGATATTCAGTGCCGAGAGTGAAGTCTGGTTACGAATCGCCGAGTGTTCCCAGCTAGCCAGTTTGTTGTCGTACTGTGACAACTCAAGATTTTCATTATTAAAGTATTTGACCGTTTCATAATTGAGCAGGCTGTCGATAGCCTGATTATTGGCTTTGGAATCCATCTCGTTCATCGCGCGGCGAAAGCGCATGCGCCACTCGGTTACCACTAGCGTATATATAATATAGAGAAGGATGGTGCCGGTGGTAATCAATGCAAAAATGGCATCGTAGTTGAGCAACAGAATGATGCAGACCAGCGCGATTTCCACCAGCGTCGGTACGATGTTGAAGATCATGAAGTTGAGCAGGAAACTAATGCCTCGACTACCGCGTTCAATATCACGGGAAATACCGCCGGTTTGTCTCTGCAGGTGGAAACGAAGTGACAGGCGGTGCAGATGACGGAAAATCGAGGTGGCGATCCGTCGCACAGAACGAAAGATGACCTTGGCAAACAGGGCGTCACGCAGTTCACTGAGAACGCTGCTTGCCAGTCTCAGAACGCCATAGGCGACCAGCATCATCACTGGCAGGTAGATGATGTCCTGTTGCTGCGGGTCGAGCGCATCGATGGCTTCTTTAAGTGCCAGTGGCACGCCGACATTAGCCAGCTTGGCCAGTATCAACAGACCAAGTGCGAACAGCACCCGTCCTTTGAATTGCCAGATAAAAGGCAGCAGGCTACGGATTGCCTGCCAGTCTTGCTGTGTCTTCATACCCGGCAGTGTAGCCGAATCCTTTATCTGCTGGAAAAGCGTTTCGGCGAGGCTGAAATTTTTTGGTTATAATTAACAGGTTTAGTACTTGAAAAAAGGCTTTGAAGCCACACTTTGACAGTGAATTGATGGCTAGTGTGAGGATAATAGCATGCCGCTCTATGAATATCGTTGTGATGCCTGTAACCATGAGTTTGAGGCGCTGCAGAAAATCAGCGATGAACCACTGGTTCACTGTCCTGCCTGTGAGGCACCGGATTTACGTAAGCTGGTGTCAGCGGCAGGTTTCCGGCTCAAAGGCCAGGGCTGGTATGAGACTGACTTTAAAACCGGCAGTAAACGTAACCTGGCAGAAAGCGGCAGCTCGGCAGATAGCGCAAAAAAGCCTGAAGCCGCTGCCTGTGGTTCAGGTTGCGGCTGTCACTAACAGCGCTGATTAATGCGTAAATATCTGATAGCCGGCTTATTGGTGTGGATGCCGCTGGGCATCACATTTCTGGTAATTCGTGCTATCGTCGGCTTCCTGGATAACACCTTGTTGTTATTACCGGAAGCTTATCAGCCGGATAATCTGCTGGGCTTTCACATACCCGGTCTGGGCGTTTTGCTGGCAGTGATTCTGGTGCTGGCAACCGGTATGATCGTCGCCAACCTGCTGGGCCGACGTCTAGTGAGTGCCTGGGAGTCATTATTGTCTCGGATTCCGCTGGTGCGAACATTATATGCCGGCGTGAAGCAGATCATGGAAGCGGTACTGGCCACGGATGCCAAGTCGTTCCGCCGTGTATTACTGGTGGAGTATCCGCGCCGGGGTGTCTGGAGTCTCGCTTTTATGACGACGGACCAACTGGGTGAGGTGCAGCAAAAAACGGAGTCCGATGTGATCGGTGTTTTTATCCCGACCACACCCAACCCGACCTCAGGCTTTGTGCTGATGGTGCCCGAGCATGAGGTGGTTTACCTGGATATGCCGGTTGAGCAGGGTCTGAAAATGATTATCTCTATGGGCACGGTTGTGCCCGACTGGCAGAAAGAGGCCTTACTCAGAGAGCAGGCCCAGCAACAATAATAGGGTTCCGATTCATACGGAACAGATTCAGAAACAAGATATAACAAGATTGGGAAAGTTTATGCGTAGCCATTATTGCGGCGAAGTTAACGAAACACTGGAGGGGCAATCAGTCACCGTCGTCGGTTGGATGCATCGTCGACGTGACCATGGTGGGGTTATCTTTATCGACTTGCGGGACCGTGAAGGTCTGGTTCAGGTGGTGTGTAACCCTGAAGACGCAGAGAGCTTTGCTGTTGCTGAGCGCGTCCGCAGCGAGTACGTATTGCAAATCGAAGGTAAGGTTAATCTGCGGCCTGCCGGCAGTGATAACCCTGACCTCAGAAGTGGCAAGATTGAAATCATTGCCAAAAAGCTTGAGATTCTGAACACCTCTGAAACCCCGCCGTTCCCTCTGAACGAGCTGCTTGATGTCAACGAAGACATCCGTCTGCGTCATCGCTATATCGACCTGCGTCGTCCTGAAATGCTACAGCGTCTGCGCATGCGCGCCCAGATCACCCGTCATCTGCGTAATTTCCTCGATGACCATGGTTTCATGGATATCGAAACTCCAATCCTGACCAAAGCGACCCCGGAAGGCGCGCGTGACTACCTGGTTCCAAGTCGAACTCATCCTGGTGAGTTTTTCGCTTTGCCTCAGTCCCCGCAGTTGTTCAAACAATTGCTGATGATGTCGGGCATGGATCGCTACTATCAGGTCGTTCGCTGTTTCCGTGACGAAGATTTGCGTGCCGATCGCCAGCCGGAATTCACTCAGCTCGATATCGAGACTTCATTTGTCGACGAAGAAGAATTCATGTCGCTGATGGAAGAATTGATCCGCAGCCTGTTTGCCAATGTGCTTGAAGAGGCCCTGCCGAATCCGTTCCCACGCATGACCTATGCGGAGGCGATGGCGCGTTTTGGTAGCGACAAACCGGATCTACGTATTCCGCTGGAGCTGGTCGAAGTCAGCGACCTGATGAAAGCCGTGGACTTCAAGGTCTTTTCCGGTCCTGCCAATGATGAACGCGGTCGGGTGGCGGCACTGAAAGTGCCGGGTGGCAATGAACTGACGCGTAAAGAAATTGATGATTACACCAAGTTTGTAGGCATCTACGGTGCGAAAGGGCTTGCCTATATCAAGGTCAATGATCTGGCAGCAGGACGCGAAGGTCTGCAGTCACCGATTCTGAAATTCCTGCCGGATGAAGTTGTCGACGCCATCATGCAGCGGGTTGAAGCACAAACCGGTGATCTGGTGTTCTTCGGTGCCGACAAAGCGACTATCGTCAATGAGGCGCTGGGTGCGCTACGTGTCAAACTGGGCCATGATCTGGACATGGTCGAAAAAGGCTGGCGTCCATTGTGGGTTGTTGCCTTCCCAATGTTTGAGTGGGACGACAAAACCAACCGCTGGTATGCCCTGCATCATCCGTTCACCGCACCGAGAGAGTCGGATATCGAACTGTTGGAGAAGGACCCGGAAAACTGCCTGTCACGTGCCTACGATATGGTCCTGAATGGTACCGAACTGGGCGGTGGTTCGATTCGTATTCACCAGACCGAGGTGCAGAAAAAAGTGTTTGAACTGCTCGGCATCGGTGAAGAAGAAGCCAAAGATAAATTCGGCTTCCTGCTGGAAGCACTGAAGTACGGTTGTCCGCCGCATGGTGGTCTGGCCTTTGGTCTGGATCGTCTGGTGATGCTGATGACCGGCTCGGCGTCGATTCGTGATGTGATGGCGTTCCCCAAAACCCAGTCAGCCAGCTGTCTGTTGACCGACGCTCCGAGTGAAATTGCGGATGAGCAGCTTCGCGAACTGAACATTCGTTTGCGAAAATTGCCTAACGCAGAGACCCAGTAACAGGGAGACAAACATGATTGTGGCCGAAACAGAAATTCCGTTTGATGAGTACTTTTCGCTGGATGATGAAACCTGCGAAGCCCGTATCATCGAGGCCAAAAAGAAACTGGGTGATGACCTCATCATTCTGGGGCATCACTATCAGCGTAATGAAGTGTTCAAGCATGCTGATTTTTCCGGCGACTCGCTGAAACTGTCACGCAATGCGGCAGATTCCGATGCAAAATACATCGTATTCTGTGGTGTGCACTTTATGGCTGAGGTCGCGGATATCCTGTCAAGGCCCGATCAGGTTGCGATTCTTCCCGATATGGCCGCCGGTTGCTCTATGGCGGATATGGCCAACCGTGTTAACGTCGATCGTGCCTGGGAAGAAATGAAGGCAGTGTTCGACCCGGAAGAGTTGGTGACCCCGATTACCTACATCAACTCAGCGGCCGATCTGAAATCGTTCTGCGGTAAACACGGTGGCATAGTCTGTACCTCGACTAACGCACCCCATGTTCTGGACTGGGCCTTCAATCAGCGTGAGAAAGTCCTGTTCTTCCCTGACCAGCATCTGGGACGTAATACCGGCTACAAGATGGGTATTCCTCTGGAAGAAATGGTGGTCTGGGATTTTGATAAGCCGATGGGCGGCCTGACGCCGGAAGAGCTGCGTAATGCCAAAATGATTTTGTGGAAAGGCTTCTGTTCCGTGCATCAGATGTTCCAGCCGGTACAGATTGATAACTTCCTGGAAAAATATCCGGAAACCAAGGTGATTTCACATCCGGAATGCAGTTTTGAAGTCTGCCAGAAATCGGATTATGTCGGTTCGACCGAATATATCGTCAATACTATCGCTAACAGCGAACCGGGCACACGCTGGCTGGTGGGAACTGAACTGAATCTGGTCAACAGGCTTAATGAGCGTTTCCAGCCTGAGGGGAAATCTGTGCACTTCATGTCACCGACCGTCTGCATGTGTTCGACCATGTTCCGCACCGATCCGCAACATCTCCTGTGGGTACTGGAAAACCTGGTAGAGGGACATGTGGTCAACCAGGTCTCGGTTGACACTCAGACAGCCAAAGAAGCTAAACTTGCATTGGACAGAATGCTGTCATTACCTATCTAAACTCTGGAGGCGGCATGGCAGAGCAACGACCCGCATGTACCGAACAGCGATATGAAGTCACTCACAAGGATTTGCCGCTGTCCTGCCCGATGCCTGATATGCCCGCCTGGAATGCTCACCCGAGAGTCTATCTGCCGATAGAAGAGTCCGGCGAAGAGCGCTGCCCCTACTGCGGCGCTATTTATGTATTGAAAGAGCACGCTGCATGAAACAAATCGAAGTGGCTGTAGCGGTGATGCTCAGTGAAGAGCAGAAAGTCCTGACCAGCTGGCGCCAGCCGCATCAACATCAGGGTGGCCTGTGGGAGTTCCCCGGCGGCAAGCGCGAGGCGGAAGAAACCATGCTGGAAGCCCTGAAACGCGAGGTTCATGAAGAGTTGGGTGTGCGGGTGGAGCAGGCTGAGCCTTTTGTCCGCATCGACCATGATTACGGTGATAAACAGGTCAGTCTTGATGTCTGGCTGGTGTCGCGTTTCAGCGGTGAGCCCAGCGGTAAGGAAGGTCAGCCCTTACGCTGGCAGGCAGTAAAAGATTTGCAGGCTGAAGACTTTCCTGCGGCCAATCTGGCGATTATTGAAGCGCTGAAACAAACCGCATTCTAGTGAAAAGCTTCCGGATCCTGATCCGGATCGATAACCGGTTCACCAGCGATACGATGGCCCTCTGAAGCCCATTCCCCAAGATCAATCAATTTGCAGCGTTCACTGCAGAAGGGTTTCCATTTCTGATCGTCCTGCCAGGGGACAGATTTTCCGCATTGCGGGCAATTGACTGTTGTGACCATAGATTACATCGCACAGCAGCTGAGCCTGAAATTGACGGGCTCACGAGCCTGCTGCGGTCGCTGATTAATATCAAATTCCATAAAACGGACAGTGAAGCGATGCTTGCCGCCACTAACTTCGGGGAAATAGCTGACGCTGTTAGGGATTTGCACCCTAATCAGCTGATAGGGCTGGTTACTGTCCAGACTGCGCTGGTAAAAGCCGTCTTCTGCGCTTTCCTCTCGAAAACCGACACTGCCGCGAATCAAACGCAAGCTCATATTAACGGCATTTCGCACTGAGTTAAATTCATTGAGCCAGGACTGGCACTGCTCACTACGTATTTCCGGTGCAGTATGTTGCAGCCAGAAATGATAGGCCGGCAAATCGAATTCACAGGTGCCGCCGGGAATGCTGGAGCGCTGACGAATGCCATAAAGAAATTCATTTTCGCGTAAAGTCTGACCGATGCCACTTTTCTGTACGTGCAAGGCATCCAGGTTCTGATCCAAGTCACCCAGCAAGGCATCCAGCGCATCACGATCAACGCCAGGCGTGTTTTCCAGCGCAGAGAGATTAGCCGACAGTCGTTCGATCTCTTTCATTAACTCCTGTTTGAGATCGCTGCGTTCGAATACGCTGAGCATGTTCAGCATGGCGTCAAGTGCATCACGGTGATGCATTTCAGATTGGCCGGTCAGGGCATTGTCGACACGTTTGAACAGGAATTCCAGCCGCAGGAAAGTGCGGATGCGCTCGTTCAGTGGCTGCTCAAAAATAATAGTGTCTGACACGGTTTCCAAATATTAAGACAGGGAATAATGGCCTTATTGTCCATGACTGCGCCCGGCCTAGCAACTCAGTTAGTGTTTTTTGCGAGCTCAAGATATTGCTGATGTAATTGTTCGACCTGTGGTCGGAGCAAATCAAGGGTCTGGCTGTTGTCTATAATGTCATCTGCAACAGCAAGTCTTTGAGCCCGCTGACACTGACTTTGCAGCATGCGGATGGCGGCAGCTTCCGAGATCCTGTCACGGGCCATCAGGCGTCGCAATTGGGTTTTTTCGTCGGCATCGACGACAACGATGCGATCAACCATGTCCTGCATCTGAGCCTCAATCAGCAAGGGAACCGAGAGAATGCAATAGGGCGCATCACAGTCTTTGACTGCTGCGATCATCTGCTGTCTGACCCGGGGGTGGATAATTTCTTCCAAAGTCTGCTTGGCTTTGTGGTCACTGAAAATTTGAGCCCGCAACCAGGCACGGTCAATGTCTCCAGTCTGCAGTAAAACATCCTCACCAAAACAGGTAACAACCTGCTGGTAGCTTTCTGTGCCTTTTTCCAGCAGGCCTCTGGCGATCAAATCGGCATCAATTATGGTGGCACCCAGTTGTTGAAACAAATCAGTGACTGTCGACTTGCCACAGGCAACACCACCGGTAAGTCCTACCTTATAAGTCATCAACTCAGGCCGACACTGCCCAGATAGAGTTGATTTAGCTTGTCACCCCAGATGAGTGCAATCCAGCCGGCTGCAGCCAGATAGGGGCCGAAGGGAATCGGAATATCTCGCTGATGGTTCTTGAGCAGAACCAGGCTGATACCTACGACAGCACCCACCAGAGAGGATAACAGCACAATCATCGGCAGATATTGCCAGCCCATCCAGGCACCGAGTGCGGCAAGCAATTTAAAGTCGCCGTAGCCCATGCCTTCCTTGCCAGTAATAAGCCGAAACAGATGGTAAATACACCACAGCACCAGATAGCCTGCCATCGCGCCGATGACACTGCTGGTCAGATCACTGAACTGGCCGAACAAATTGAAAAGCAAGCCCAGCCAGACCAGGGGCAAGGTAATTTTATCCGGCAATAATTGATGGTCGAGATCAATAAAGGTCAGTGCGATCAGGGACCAGGTCAAAATCAGCGCACCAAAACCGGCCCAACTGAAACCGAAATGCCAGGCCACAACGACTGACATCAGGCCAGTGAGTGCCTCGATAATGGGGTAACGTTTTGAAATACCGGCGCCACAGCCACGACAACGGCCTTTCAGGAACAGATAACTGATGACCGGAATGTTCTCGATGGCGCTGATGGCATGCTGGCAATGAGGGCAGCGTGAACGTGGTGTCGACAGATTGAAAACCGACTGCTCGGTGGTTGTTTGCCCTGACAGTTCAGCACATTGGCTTTCCCATTCGCGCTGCATCATAACCGGTAAACGGTAGATGACAACGTTTAAAAAGCTACCCACCATGAGCCCAAGCAGAAGTGATACCGTCAGCCATGCCAGTGGCGAGGCACTAAGGAACTGAATGACTTCCATGAATCAGATAGCTGCGCCGAGCTTGAAGATAGGCAGGTACATGGCAATAACAAGCGTACCAACAATCCCGCCGAGGAAAACCATAATGATGGGTTCCATCAAGGCTGTCATGTTATCTACGGCATCATCCACTTCGCGCTCAAAGAAGTCGGCCACTTTGGCAAGCATGGAGTCCAGAGAACCTGACTCTTCACCGATGGCTGTCATCTGAATCACCATGTTGGGAAATAGTTCGGTATCCAGCATGGCCTTGTTCAGTTGCGTACCCGTGGAGACTTCATCCCGCATTTCCAGTGTGGCCTCACCGTAGACAATATTGCCAGTGGCACCGGCCACGGAGGTCATGGCTTCCACCATTGGTACACCTGCCTTAAACATGGTGGAGAAGGTGCGCGAGAAACGGGCGATTGCGGCTTTGGTCATAACGGCACCGATAACCGGCATTTTCAGGAGCATGCGGTCCAGGAAATGCTGTACTTTACGCGAACGTTTCTTGGCCGCCATAAAGCCCATCACCACACCAATGATGATGCCGAAAATTAACCACCATTTTTCCTGAAAGACTTCGGAGACTCTGATTACCAGCTTGGTTAGCCCAGGCAAATCAGCACCAAAGCCCTGGAACAGCGATTGGAACTGAGGAATTACAAAGATCATCAGAATCGCGGTAACAATGAAAGCGACCACAATAATAGCGGTTGGATATACCAGCGCTTTTCTGATTTTGGCTTTCAGTGCCTCGGTTTTTTCCTGATAAGTTGCGATTTCATGCAACAGGGTTTCCAAAGTACCGGACTGCTCACCCGCATTAACCAGGTTGATATAGAGATCATCGAAGTGAAGCGGGAATTTGGCTAGGGAATCAGCCAGACTGGTACCCGATTCCACATCGGATTTAATGGCCAGAATCATTTCCTGCATACTGGCGTTTTCGTGGCCCTCTCCGATGATCTGTAACGACTGCATCAGAGGCACACCGGATGACATCATGGTTGCAAGCATCCGACTAAAAATAGCGATATCAGCGGGTTTGATTTTAGGCTTGCGGGGCGCAAACAGGTCTTTGGGTTTTTTCTTGATCTTGAGCGGTGCGATACCCTGTCGTCTGAGTTCTGCACGAACCTGATTGACATTGTCACCACTTAACTGACCTTTGACCCGGCGACCTTGTTTGTTAGTGCCTTGCCATAGGTATATATCAGGGACTTTGACCTTTTTAGCCTTGCTTGCTTGCGCTTGTGCCACCCCGTTACTCCTTGATCACACGGTTGATTTCTTCCAGGCTGGTCAACCCTGCGGCGACTTTTTTCAGACCTGATTTACGCAGATCATCAATGCCTTCTTTTTCTGCCTGATCGGCCAGTTGCATTGAATTACCGCCTTCCATAATGATGCGTCCCATCGCATCAGATACGGGCATAACTTGATAGATACCGACACGGCCCTTGTAGCCTTCCGTGCAACTGTCACAGCCCACCGCCTTGAAAACGGTGACTCCCTCATCAATTTGCTCCTGGCTAAAGCCTTCTTCCAGGAGGACATCTTGGGGCAGGTTTTCTGCTGCCTTACATTTGCTGCACAGTCTCCGGGCCAGACGCTGAGCAATAATTAATGTTACTGCTGAGGCAATATTAAAGGCTGGTACGCCCATATTGGCAAGGCGCGTTAAAGTTTGCGGTGCGTCATTAGTATGCAGGGTGGAAAATACCATGTGACCGGTCTGCGCGGCTTTAATCGCGATCTCAGCCGTTTCCAGGTCACGAATCTCACCAACCATGATGATGTCGGGATCCTGACGCAGGAAGGCGCGCAGACATTCGGAGAAGCCGAGGCCGATAGCTGGGTGCACATTGACCTGGTTCACACCGGGCAAGCTGATTTCAGCGGGGTCTTCGGCTGTAGAAATATTTCTGTCGCCGGTATTGAGAATATTCAGCGCGGTATAGAGTGAGACGGTTTTACCACTACCGGTCGGACCCGTGACCAGAATCATGCCGTAGGGTTTGTGCATGGTCTCGAGGAATATTTGCTTCTGGTCTTCTTCGTAGCCCAGTGCATCAATGCCCATCTGGGCACTGGTGGGATCCAGAATACGCAGTACGATTTTTTCGCCGAACAGAGTCGGGCAGGTGTTGACACGAAAATCGATCGCCTTGGTTTTCGACAGCTTCAGCCGCATGCGACCATCCTGAGGAATCCGTCGTTCCGCGATGTTCAGGCGGGACAAAACTTTAAGGCGCGCGGCGATGCGGCCACCCAGCGCGACCGGTGCGCCTTTCATTTCATGCAGAATACCGTCAATCCGCATCCTAACGCGGTATTTCTTCTCATAGGGTTCAAAGTGAATATCAGAGGCACCGGATTTAATCGCAGTGGTCAGAATGCCGTTGATAAAGCGGACGACCGGTGTGTCGTCAATATTGGCTTCTGTGATGGTTTCAGCTTTGTCCTCATCCGGACCCAGATCGATATCATCAAGATCGGCATCCTCGAATTCGTCCAGCTTTTGATCGGCCTTATCAAGGGCCTTTTCGATAACCAGGGACAGTTTCTGCTCATCTACCAATACCGGATAGGTATTGAGCGCGGTGTTAAACTGGAACTCGTCCAGTGCTTGCAGGTTGGTTGGATCGGAGACGGCAACATAGAGCCGCTTACCGCGTTTGAATAACGGCAGGGCGTTGTGCTGACGAATCAGCTTTTCCTGTATCAGCTCGGTGGCCGACATATCCAGGTTCATAGATTCGATATCAAACAGCGGAACGCCGAACTCCTGCGAGGCGATTGCGGCAATATCGGCACTGCCCAGGATCTTGTGATTAACCAGATAGGTAACAAACGGCTGTTTGGCTTCTTTGGCGGCCGACTGTGCGGATAGCGCCTGCTCTTCATTCAACAGACCTTCGTTGACCAGACGCCTGGCCAGACCGCTCAGTCTCATGGGGGTTGCCATATTTGCCATGACTATTTGCGATTCCTTAACATAAGCACTGCTCTTAAACGCCAATAGTATGTAAGTTAAACAAGAAATTCTAGTTTCTGTATCAAGACGTTCAGGTCTTTCCTGTATATACTGCCGTAAATTTTTGGGGAATGAATTATGCGAACTTTTCCACGCCATGGTCTGTTGGCGTTAATACTCTGTCTGATGCTGGCGCTCAGTGCCTGCGGTCAGAAAGGCGACCTGTATCTGCCGGAAGGTAATTTGCACTCGGTGATGGCAGGTTAGAACATACGATGGATTACTTTCAGCACCAAGCCGGCAGCCTTTATGCCGAAGCGGTTCCGGTTGCCGATATTGCGCAGCGTTATGGCACGCCGACGTATATTTATTCCCGCAAAACGCTGGAGCAACACTGGCATGCCTTCGATGAGGCATTCCAGGAAATGCCTCATCTGGTCTGCTATGCCGTTAAAGCCAATTCCAACCTGGCAGTCCTGAATGTGCTGGCCAGACTCGGCTCAGGCTTTGATATTGTTTCCGCAGGTGAACTGGCCCGGGTCATTGCAGCCGGTGGTGAAGCCGGAAAAACCGTCTTCTCCGGTGTCGGCAAAACCGAAGCCGAGATTGAATATGCGCTGGCGCAGAATATCCGCTGTTTCAATGTTGAGTCTATTCCTGAGCTCAGTCGCATTAATGATGTGGCGGCTCGCATGGGCAAGCTGGCGCCGGTTTCCATCCGGGTCAATCCGGATGTTGACGCGCAAACACATCCATACATTTCTACCGGCCTCAAAGAAAACAAATTCGGTATTGATATCGAACAGGCCAGGTCTGTTTATCAATCCGCCAAAAGCATGGCTAACCTGTCAGTCGTAGGCGTCGATTGCCATATTGGTTCGCAGCTGACGTCGGTGTCGCCTTTTGTCGATGCGTTGAAACGCGTACTGGCACTGATTGATGAATTGGCTCAGGACGGCATCGATATTAAACATCTGGATATCGGGGGCGGCCTGGGTATTCATTATCGCGATGAAACCCCACCAAGCCCGGCCGAATATGCGGCAGCGCTAAAACCGCTGCTGGCAGAACGTGAGCTTGAAATTCTGCTGGAACCCGGCCGCGCCATTGCCGGTAATGCCGGCATCCTGTTGACTAAGGTCGAGTTTATTAAACCCACCGAAGCCAGGCAGTTTGCGATTGTTGATGCCGCAATGAATGATTTATTGCGTCCCGCTTTATATCAGTCATGGCAGCAAATTGTGCCGGTTCAACTGGAAACCCAAGCCAAACCTGCGGTCTATGATATTGTGGGACCTATCTGTGAAACCGGCGACTTTCTGGGGAAAGACCGGGAGCTGGCCATCAAACAGGGTGACCTGCTCGCTATCCGTTCTGCCGGAGCCTATGGTTTCACCATGAGTTCCAATTACAACTCGCGTCCGCGTGCCGCCGAAATCATGGTTGATGGCAAAAATATCCATGTAGTGCGTGAACGCGAAACGGTTCAGGATTTGTTCACCGGAGAACACGTATTACCGTCATGAGCACGCTCAAATTCAGCAAAATGCATGGCCTTGGCAATGACTTTATTGTCATCAATGCCATTGATCAGCAAGTGACACTGAGCGACAGCCAGATTCGTTTTCTGGCTGATCGGCACTTTGGTGTGGGCTGCGATCAGGTTTTGCTGGTAGAAGCCTCTGATTCTGATGAGGCTGATTTCCGCTACCGCATTTTTAACGCCGATGGCGGTGAAGTGTCACAATGCGGCAATGGTGCCCGCTGCTTTGCCCGGTTTGTGCGCGAAAAAGGCCTGAGTGACAAAGACACGATTGCGGTAGTCACGGCCTCGGGCCTGATATACCCGACGATACAGGCTGATGGTTCTGTGACTGTGGATATGGGAAAGCCGCAGTTTGAACCAGGTCGTGTTCCTTTTCTTGTTGAAGAACAGGCGACAACCTACATGTTGACTGTGCCGGAACACGGCAAAAAAGAAGTGGCCGTCGTGTCGATGGGCAATCCCCATGCCGTTATGCTGGTAGATAATGTCGATACCGCGCCGGTACTGGAAATCGGACCGTTGATGGAAGCGCACGAGCAGTTCCCGGAGCGGGTCAATGTTGGCTTTATGCAATTGCAGGATGCCAATCACATTCGGCTGCGCGTATTTGAGCGGGGCTCTGGTGAAACCTCTGCCTGTGGTACCGGCGCCTGCGCAGCGGTCGTCAGCGGTATCCGTCGTGGTTTATTATCCAATGAAGTGACCGTCTCTTTACCGGGCGGTGAACTGCAAATCAGCTGGCCCGATGAAGACAGCGCCGTCTGGATGACCGGGCCGGCAGAACATGTATTTGATGGAGAAATAGCGTGGGCGACGCTGGAAAACAAATAACCCTGGCTGAACTGGAAGCCTATTTGCAATCGCATCCGGATATCTTCCTGCAACACCCGGAACTGCTGGAAACACTGGAACTGCATCAATCGCCTGAAGGCACTATTTCCCTCGCGCAAAAGCAGCAGCAAAGGCTCAAAGAGAAAAACAAACAGCTCAACGAGCAACTTCATGCTTTGATTGATAATGCTCACAGCAACGCCGAATTGCAGCAGCGG
Organism: Methylophaga sp.; assembly: GCA_014762585.1. GTDB lineage: Bacteria > Pseudomonadota > Gammaproteobacteria > Nitrosococcales > Methylophagaceae > Methylophaga. Next base: position 2,452 of record JABURN010000043.1, on the reverse strand, counting down.
GTTCATGCTCTGTGCCTGAGTCTGCTGGATGCGGCTGATCTCGGCAGTCTGATTAAAAATCTGATGGAAGAACTGCAACAGGAATTTGCTGCCGATGATGTCGCTGTGCGGCTGTTTTACGGCGATAAGCCTTTCAAACTGCCCGATCTCAAAGCCAATGTCGGCCAGCTTCACGCTGACGATACCAAATTGCGCAGTTTCGATAATCTGCTCAGCAAGCAAAAGCCGATTTGCGGCCGTCTGACCAAAGCCCAGAAGGCTCTGCTGTTCAATGACAAGGCCGATGATATTCAGTCTGTCGCCTGTCTGCCGCTCGGTCATGAACCCTGCGCCGGGCTGCTGGCGATTGGCAGCCAAGATCCCAATCGTTTCCATGCTGATATGGCGACCGATTATTTGAGTTTTTTAGGCGAAGTGTTTATGCGTGTGCTTCGCTATCACACCCATAATCATGGCTGACACGCTGACCAGCGTCGTTGATGAATTTCTGGACTATCTGGCGCTGCAACGGCGTTTATCCGCTCATACGGTCAAAAATTATCGCCGTGATCTGCAGCAACTGACTGAGTTCTGTGAACGTGACGGTTTAAAAAACTGGTCTGCTCTCAAAACCAGAGATCTGCGTCAGTTCTCCGCTTTTCTGCACCGCAAAGGGCTTTCCAGCCGCAGTATTCAACGCATGCTCTCAGCCATACGGTCTTTTTATCAGTATCTGATCAGGCAGGGGCTGGCAGACAATAATCCCGCTCAGGCCGTGCAGGCGCCCAAAGCCGAGAAGCGTCTGCCTTCGACCCTCGATGTCGATCAGATGAATGCTTTGCTCGATCACACTGAACCCAATACCTTTGTTGCCACGCGTGACCGCGCCATCATGGAGTTGTTTTATTCTTCAGGCCTGCGCCTGGCGGAACTGGCTGAACTCAACTTGCGTGATATTGATTTTGGCGATCAACTGGTGCATGTCACCGGTAAAGGGCAGAAAGACCGGGTTTGTCCTGTCGGTTCACAGGCGATTAAAGCGTTGCAGGACTGGCTGGCAAAACGTGACCAGACCGGATTTTTTGATCAGCCGGCCGTCTTTATTACCCAGCAGGGCCGACGCCTTGGCGTGCGTTCCATTCAGAAACGTCTGAGTTTCTGGGGCAAGAAACACGGCATTTCGGATCATGTGCATCCGCACCGGCTGAGGCACGCGTTTGCTTCGCATATGCTGGAGTCGAGTGGGGATTTACGCGCGGTGCAGGAGTTGTTGGGCCACGCGGATATCAGTACTACGCAGATATATACGCATGTGGATTTTCAGCATCTGGCGAAGGTTTATGATTCGGCGCATCCGCGCGCCAAGAAGCGATCGGATTCCTGATTAGTTTCGCCTAAGGGCGAGTTCATTTTTTGCGCGGCCAAAAAACGAACCAAAAAAGGCCGGCCCGTTGCTTGCCCTGAGGGTTCCCTGCGCTTCTCGCCGTGACTGGGCACTCGCGAACTCGCTACGCTCAAACAGGCGCTCGTACTGATCCAGTCACGCCTCTGATGCTCGGCTTCGCAAAACGGTGCATAGGGGTTCATCCCGACAATCATTAAGGTGCCCTTTGATCCCCTTTTGTGCTGACGAGTAGCGCAGGTTAATCTGGATAAGAATTGGCTAGTGTTTGAGCGCAGCGAGTTTTAGCCAATTCCCAGATTAAGCGAGCAACGCAGTGGAGCCGCAGGCCAGCACAAGGGGGCGGCCTAGGGTTGTTAGGGATTTGGCCGCGCAAATCCCTGACTCGCCATTAAGGCGAAATTGATAATGTAGTGATTACACAGAAATGATTTTTATTTGCCGGGGAATTTAGTCATGGATGTCACAATTATTGCAACTTTGGTTGGTGTTGGAGCTGGTTGGCTTCTAAGTCAGTTAACGGAAAATATCAAAGAGAAGAAATATCGTAAGAAGAAAATTCAAGCGCTTTATATTGAGCTCTCTGATAACAATGCATGGCTTCAGAGGGTAGTCAAAGAAGCCAAATTCTCACTTCAGCTTTTAGTGCTTGGTCAAAAGATTGATTCCAGACCTGGGAATGTTTACACATTCATTTTCGAAGAAAATTTCCATGAAGTTTGTTGGTATCTACCCAGAGGCGTAAGACTTGGTTTCACTGACTACTTCAACTCCATCAAAACTATTAACGAGTTAATTTCTGACATTAAGCCTTTGATAGCTTGTGATGATCAGGAACAGCTTGAAAAGCTGGGCAGTAAGTTTGAAGAGATATATTCAGAAGCCTTCAAAACCCATGCAAAGAGTGGTTATTTACTAAAGAATCATAATGCTAATTTAGAGAATCTCAGAGGAATGGCAGTAAAATTAGAAGAGCGTCTTGAGGAAGAGCTCAACGCCATAGCTCCCGAAGCAAGAAGCCTAGGGGTAGAGAGAGTTAAATCTCTCTACTATGAAGAAGGCTAAAGTCAC
>JABURN010000139.1 GCA_014762585.1 Methylophaga sp. | reverse complement strand
TGCGTGAGGTAGGTAAGCTGCTGGCTTTTCTGAAAGAACCGGAGCCGCCCAAGGGCATGAAGGATGCCTGGAGCAAATTGCCGATCTTCCGGCAGGTGATGAATATGGGGCCGAAGGTCGTTAAAAAGGCGGCCTGTCAGGAGCAGGTGCTGGAAGGCGATGAGATTGATCTGGCCAATTATCCAATTCAGCTTTGCTGGCCGGAAGATGCGGCGCCGCTGATTACCTGGGGGCTGGTGGTTACCAGGGGGCCGCACAAAGAAAGACAGAACCTGGGCATTTACCGACAGCAGGTGATTGGCAAGAACCGAGTGATTATGCGCTGGTTATCGCATCGTGGCGGCGCGTTGGATTTCAAGGAATGGCAGCAGACTTATCCGGGCGAACCGTTTCCGGTCAGTGTGGTGTTGGGCTGTGATCCGGCCACCATCCTCGGGGCAGTGACACCTGTGCCCGATACTTTGTCGGAATATGCCTTTGCCGGGCTTTTGCGTGGCAGCAAGACGGAGCTGGTGAAATGCATCGGTAATGACTTGCAGGTGCCCGCCAATGCAGAGATTGTGCTGGAAGGCTTTATCTACCCGGATGATATGGCACCGGAAGGGCCTTATGGCGACCACACCGGTTATTACAATGAAGTCGACAGCTTCCCGGTGTTTACCATTGAGCGCATCACTCAGCGCCAGAAACCGATTTATCACAGCACCTACACTGGCCGGCCACCGGATGAACCGGCGATTCTGGGTGTGGCACTGAACGAGGTGTTTGTGCCGATTCTGCAGAAGCAGTTTCCGGAGATTGTCGATTTCTATCTGCCCCCTGAAGGCTGTTCCTACCGGATGGCGGTGGTGAGCATGAAGAAACAGTATCCCGGTCATGCCAAACGGGTGATGATGGGGGTGTGGTCGTTTTTACGGCAGTTTATGTATACAAAATTCGTGATCGTCGTTGATGATGATGTGAATGTGCGTGACTGGCAGGATGTGATCTGGGCGATTACCACCCGCATGGATCCGGTGCGTGATACTACGATTGTGGAAAACACGCCGATTGATTATCTGGATTTTGCCTCGCCGGTATCAGGCCTGGGCTCCAAGATGGGCATGGATGCGACTAATAAAATGCCGGGTGAAACGGATCGGGAGTGGGGGCGGCCGATTGAACGCGATCCCGCTGTGGTGGCGAAGATTGATGCGATTTGGGATGAACTGGGACTTTAAGTCAGTCGTTCAGTTTTAAAGACCGGCGTTATAATCGGGTTAGGTGCGCACCCCCATCCCGGCCTTCCCCCATCGAGGGGGGAAGGAGAGGCGTGCACAACCCAGATTGGTACCGTCTTATTCCCTCTCCCCATCGCAGGAGAGGGCCGGGATGAGGGTGAATATCAAAGGGAGTCTTTATGATTGAAAGCGCTTTACTGTTGTTTCTGGTCATCGACCCCTTTGGCAACCTGCCCTTTGTGCTGGCGGTACTGAGCGGTACTGAAAAGTCTCACTACCGCAAAACCATTCTGCGTGAGACCTTGCTGGCTTTACTGGTGCTGGTGGTATTCGCGCTGGTCGGCGAGGCTTTGCTGGGGTATCTCAGTATTGAGCGGGCTTCATTGATGGTGGCCGGTGGCGTGATTCTGTTTCTGATCTCGCTGAAGATGATCTTCCAGTCGGCCAAAGATGTGTTTGCCGGCGATTATAGTCACGATTCCTTCCTGTTTCCGATCGCCGTGCCCTGCCTGGCGGGGCCGTCAGCGATTACCACGGTGATGATTCTGCGCTCTCAGCAACAAGCCAGTCTGTTTGAATTATTACTGGCTTTGTTACTGGTATTGGTGACAGCGTTTCTGATCTTTCTGCTCGGACGCCGGCTCAGTGACTGGCTGGGTGAGCGCGGCATCCGGGCAGTGGAAAAGCTGATGGGGCTGTTACTGAATCTGGTCGCCGTCAATATGATGCTGATTGGTGTCCGTGACTTTCTTGCCTAGTCGGCAAAGAAGTAACCGGCAATCAGATAGAAAATATTCAGGGCCGACAGCGCCATGATCAGGTAAAAGGTGATTTTCATACCCAGTACCCGGCGTTCGCCATCATTGCGCTGCAGGGCGGTGGCGTGAATAAAGCGGCCTGTCAGCAGGGCGATACCAGCGATATGAATCAGCCACCAAGGCGCACCGGACCATTCAAGGATAATCATCAGAATCAGGGTGATGGGAATATATTCTGTGGCATTACCCTGAACCCGGATGGCAGTCTGCAGGTCGGGATGGCCGTCATCTCCCAGCAGTACGCGGTGCTGGCGGCGCAGCTTGATAACCTGAAGTGAGAGTCTCACTATCCACAAAGCACAAAGACTGGCATATAAGGCAGTAATCATGTTTTTTTCCCTTGGCTGTGACCGTCAGTATTTTCTTCTACCCAGTGCGCGCCTTCCGGGCTGAATTCCTGCTTCCAGAATGGGGCGCGGTATTTGAGTTCTTCGATCAGCCAATTGCAACTATCAAGCGCCGCACGCCGATGCGCCGACCAGCAGGCGATAACCACAATCGCATCGCCGGGGTAGATATCGCCGACGCGATGGACGATAAGGCAATCGAGTAGAGGCCATTGTTCCCGCGCCTGCTGTTCCCGTTTCTGCAGGTATTGTTCGGTCATCGCCGGCTAATGCTCCAGCCGCATTTTGCTGGGACCTTCGCGGTACCTGAATTACCGCGTGGTGTCGCCACACGTACAGTCAGCCCCAACGAGACCACACT
>JABURN010000228.1 GCA_014762585.1 Methylophaga sp. | reverse complement strand
GCGCGGTAACAAACGCTTTGGTGAAATTGCACTTGAGCTTGGCTACGTCAGTCGTGAGCAGGCGCAGTCCCTGTTTGTTGTTCAGGACTGGCTTCGTGGTGAGGATGATGATGTGCAATGCGGCTGGTCGGCTCAAGGCGAGGTGGAAGATGCGCCCGGTGTCTGGAACTGGCTGGTCACAGCAACACATCAGTCTGTCATCAGTAAATGGCGTGAGTTGTGTGAGGATTATAAACTGCGGCTTACTGGCCTGATGCCGCTGACCGGCAATAGTGTGGCGCTGATAGACCATGCCGATAAGCATCTAGTCGTTCTCGAAACCACCGAATTCATTACCACTTCCACACATATCAAACGCGACCGGATTGTCTCTGTTCAGCACTACGTCAATCGTAGCGCCTCGATGCTGGATGCCTGTCTGGAAGTGTTTCATGCGGAAAATGCTCAACACCCGGGTGTGGTGCTGGCAGCTCCCCCTGAGAGTCTGCCCGATCTGAGGAGAAGTCTGTCTTCAGCGCTGGCGAATGAGCCGGATCTGGTGATGTTTGATGAGCGGGAAGGGTTGTCACCGGGCCTGTTTGCTGCCGGCAGGCTTTTCTATAACTTGAAAGGGGCGAAGAAAATCAGCATCGTCCGTCCTGATGGTCCCTTACCGCCAACCTGGCAACGTCAGGAAGTTCAGGCGGGGGCGCTGGCTGCCTCAATCCTGTTTCTGATTATTATTTCAGAAATCACCATGAGCGTTCAGCATGCGGTCATCAGTAAAGAGAAAGCTGAAATCGATGCCCGTGCTGAAGTGCTGGATACAGCAGTGGAACGAATCAACAAGCAGCGGGAAGAAATAGAAAAAAGAAAGAACTTGCTTGAAGAGCAAAAAGAAAGTCAACGGCGGATGGAAGCCAGGCTGGCATTCTTCGGTACTGCGCTTCCTGATCGGGCCATTCTGGTTCAGGCCATACTCGGCATACTCCAAAATAATATCAACGAACAGATTCTCGTCAATCGTATTGACGAGATGGGGCGCCGCGTCGGTATTCAGCCGCCCACTGCGCCTCTTAACATGCCCAATGTCATTGAAACCGATAATTTCAACATCGATGCCTGGGCGCTAACTGAAAGCGCCGCGCAGGAATTTGTGCAAAACATGAAGCTCGCCGTAGCTGCCTGGAGCATGGAAGTGCGCGATATTCAGGTCATTGAAAAAACCGGCCCACTAAATCTGGCTGGATATTCTGTCTCAATGAGCCTGGTGCGTGTCATTCCTAAACAAGAATTAGAAGGTGTTTAGTCGTGAAGCTGAATCAACTCAATAAGCGAGAGCGTCTGCTTGCCGCTGCAGTCATGGTTGTGATTATTCTCGGTGGCTATGGGCTGTTGCGGTTTGACCCCAGGTTTGATCAGATTCAGAGACTTGAGCAGCAGAAAGAAGCGACACTGATGCGTCTGGGAAATATGGATATTCCTACCGAACCCACAGAGGGAGTCGAGGAAATTAAACAGGCGCTGGACGATCAGGAAAAAGCCCTGATGGCCGTGAGAGACAGCGCGGAGCAAATTGAAGCGCAACTGGCTCCGGTGGACTCGCAGGAACTCAAAGTGCGAATTTCTGAACTTGCCAGAGACAGTGGCATTCGTATTCGCGTCAATGAAGCGCTGAATCCGCAACCCCTGAAAGTCCCTCCAGCCAAGCGAGGCAGTAAAAATAAAATCAGCTACGGCGAAATCATTCCTCCGCCAACAGCAGGCTGGATTACACAGCTTTCCCCCGGTTCAATGTTTCAACGTCCACTGCAACGGCTTGAGGTTGATGGCAGTTACCTGGCGTTGAGACGTTTTATTCATGGTCTGGACGAACTGCCGTATCTCGTGACTGTGGTCAGAATCAATGTCGACAAACTGGATATCGCTCCGCTCAGGGGGAATTCACAGTTATTAAAAACAGAGATGGTGTTGGCACTGTAAAGAGTTAGCGATGGCGGTTAGAGACGAGCAATTAATCAAAGCCAGTATAGAGACAGGCCTAATCGAAGAGTCTGCTGTCGCTCAATTGCGCCTTGCTGCCCGGCGTGAGCAAGTGCCCTTGCTATCCAAGGTGCTGGCACATTTCAGGCTGCCTTTATCAGCGCTTCACCGGGCACTGGCGGAAGAGCATGGGCTGCGTTTTATCAATATGTCTGAAGCGCAGATCGACAACACGCTGACCAAAAAACTGCCTTCCAGTCTCATTAATCGCAAGCAGATGCTGGTTGTGACCCGGCACGAGGAATCTTTGCTGGTTATCAGCGACCCGGCTGATCGGGTATCAATAGATTCCGCCCTGCGCCTGATCGGCGAAACGCTGCCAGTAGTGATGACAGATCCGGAACACCTCCGGCTGGCAGTCAAAAAAGTCCTGTCCAACACAGCGGTTGCTCAGGCAAACGAAGCCGCGTCGGCAGGTACCGAAACAGACTTGATTGCGCTTCTCGACCAGATCCTCAGGGATGCTTATCTGAACAGATCGTCTGATGTCCATATGATGACGGAAGAAGAGGGGCTGCGGGTACGCTTCAGAGTCGATGGTAAGCTCAATGACTATCCCCTCGAAGCCGACCAGACGGTCGCTGCAGGTTTAATCTCCCGGGTTAAGGTGTTGGCTGGGCTGGATCTTTCCGAGCAGCGCACGACTCAGGATGGCGGTTTCACCTACAGCCTTGCAGCGCCCATGAATATGGAATTCAATATCCGGGTTGCCACGGCCCCGACC
>JABURN010000059.1 GCA_014762585.1 Methylophaga sp. | reverse complement strand
GTTCTGCCGTTCTGAGTCAGTCATGCTGATATAGATTCGGCCACCATCGATACCCAGCTGTTCGTTAATCATTGAACACAAGGTATCGGAAAAGCCCTGTCGATCGCCGGGTAAACCCAGCGAGCGGTAGTCGAGTATCGCCGTCGGCGCATCGCTGCCACCGAACAGCATCGGTTTTTGCTGATCGATGGTGACCATGACATAAGTTTCCGGTTTGCCGGACGCTCTGGATACGGTCTGGCTGGCGACTTTCATTAAAGTCGCTTCGTCTTTGACTTCCTGATTGGTGCGGATATTAAGATAAGGCATCTTGTTCTCCTTTATTGACAGTAAAGGTCGACTTGTTCCTGAAATTCCTGGATTTTCTGCTGGCGCATGTCCTCGTCGAGGCGAGTCACATTACCTTCTTCATCCATGACACGGCGTCCGGGATTGTTCTGGTATGCAGTGAGATTTTCCTGGGCAATGCGACAATTCTCTTGTCGGATGGCCTCTTGTTCTGCTTCCTGTTGGGCTTGCTGCTGTGCTTCCTGCTCAGCCTGTTCAGCAGCCTGTTGTTGTTCTATCAGCTCCTGCACTTCATCACGGGCTTGTTCTGGTGCGATGGGCGGTGGTGGCGGAACATCTACCGTTTCCGCCTGGCCGGATTCAGGCGGTTGCTGTGAGTAATGAGTCTGACCATTTTCATCAACCCATTTGTAAATCTGGGCATGGACACTGAAGCTCAGCATTAAGGCTGCTGATAAGAGGCAAAGCCGTTTGATATCAAGTCTCACCACAGTCTCCATTGCGTTAAATAAAATTATTTTACGCCAAAGCGTCTAATCATCAAATGTCTTACAGTCTGGCAACTGCTGGAAAAAATATCATCATGACGACAGCGACATCATAACCGGCATCTAATTGACAAAATAATCAGCCTGGGAGTAGTTTCCATAAATAAAGCTATGGGAGAGTCAAAGATGACCCGTGACTACGAATCCATGATGAATAATGAAGCTGAACCACTCTGGAACGGAGAGGAGCGCCGTCAGGAACACCGTCGCTCTGGCTCAGACCGGCGCGACATGATCCGCTTTGAACCGGATAAAGACGATCGCCGTAGTGGCGATGAAAGACGCAAAGAGCGCCATTCCGGCTGGGACTCGGGCACCACGATTTGACTAATTCAAGCGGCTGATAATCCTGGGCAAATAAACACTTTGGCTCAGGCCTCTGGCCGCCAGTAACACCATTAAGGCAGCCCATAAACCGTGATTGTCCCAGTCCTGAAATAAATACCAGGCTGGCAGATAACAACAGAAGGTTGAGAACAGCATGGTGTTACGCATTTCTCTGCCAAGGGTCGCTCCCACAAACAGCCCGTCAAACAGATAAGACCAGACGCCCAGCCAGGGTGCCAGTACCACCCAAAGTCGATAGTCATCTGCCATCGCAGCGACGCTATCAATACTGGTCAGAAGAGCAATGATCTCATTGCCGAATAACCAGTAAACCAGACTGAACAGGCTGGCAGTCAGCAAGGACCAGAAACCATTCAGGATCAGGCTGCGCTTGAGCATGGCAGCATCATGCCGGCCGATAGCACGGCCGGACATGACCTCAGTGGCATTGGCAAAGCCATCCAGCACATAAGCCATAAACGTAATGAAATTCAACAGCACCATATTGGCCGCCAGTGTGGTATCCCCGGCCTGTGCACCCTGATTGGTGAAAAAAGCAAAACTGAAAATCAAACACAGCGTTCTCAGCATAAAATTGCCATGCAGATTGAGGTGATGGCGATTGGCCAGCATCAATTGAAGCTCTTCAGCAAGCTTAATCCTGTGCAAAGCTAACTGACGTCTCTGCAATAAAAAGAGGGCAAAAATAAGGCCGCTGTATTCTGCAATAACCGAAGCCAGCGCCACGCCATCGGCTTTCATCCCCAGGCCGTTCACCAGCAGCAGGTCAAAGACAATATTGCTGATATTGATCACCAGCACCACAGCCAGGGCCGACCGTGAAGCCGACAGACCAATCAGCCAGCCCAGAATGGCATAGTTAAGCAGGGTTGCCGGCGCTCCCCAGATTCGAATGGCGTAGTACTGCTGAGCTTCGGCGAGTACTTCGGCACTACCATCAATAATACTGAAGGCCAGCCAGCCGATGGGTGCCTGCAGTAGCAGTAACAGTGCCGCGATAATCAATGCCAGCAGACCAGACTGTATCAGCACATCTCGCGGTGAGGCATCATCATTGGCATTGGCCTGAGAGGTCAGGCCGGTGGTGACCATGCGCAGAAAGCCAAAGCCCCAGAACAGGAAAGTAAACAGCATGCTGCCCAGCGCCACTGCCCCCAGGTAAACGGGCGAGTTAAGATGACCGACCACCGCCGTATCGACCATGCCCAGAAGTGGCGTGGAGAGATTGGCCAGTATCATCGGACCGGCGATGGCCCAGATCGCACGGTGGTTGATGCTTGAGTCCTTGTTCTGCAAATCAGCTTTCCAAATAACAAGGCCACCCGCAGGTGGCCTTGGATTGATGTGGTTGATGTAAATTAAATCAGCAGGGGAGCTATCACCAGGCTGACTATGGCCATGACATTAATCACAATGTTCATTGACTGGCCGGAGGTATCCTTGAGCGGATCACCAACCGTGTCGCCGACCACAGCGGCTTTGTGGACTTCAGAGCCCTTACCGCCGTGATGGCCTTTTTCAACATGCTTCTTGGCATTATCCCACGCGCCCCCGGCATTCGCCATCATCAGCGCCATCATGACGCAGCAGATGAGCGCTCCACCGAGCATGCCGCCGAGTGCTTCTGCCCCCAGACCGAAACCCACTACAATCGGGGCAACCACGGCCAGCGTACCGGGCAATATCATTTTATTGAGCGCGGCTTTGGTGGCGATATCTACACAGCGCGCCGTGTCCGGTTTGGCTGTGCCCTCCAAAAGTCCAGGAATTTCCTTAAACTGCCGACGGATTTCATGAATCATATCGAAAGCGGCATCGCCCACAGCTGTCATCGTCAGTGCACTCACCAGGAAGGGGAAAATACCACCCAGGAACATGCCCATCAGTACCAGCGGATTATTAATCAGCAGCGCAAAGCTCGGGTCGCCCAGTGTGATGGTTTCGATATAAGCACTGATAATCGCCAGTGCTGCCAACGCTGCCGCACCAATGGCAAAACCCTTACCGATGGCGGCGGTGGTGTTACCGAGTTCATCCAGCGAGTCGGTAATATTGCGGGTGTCTTTGCCCATTTCCGCCATTTCAGCAATGCCGCCAGCATTGTCTGCCACTGGCCCGTAGGCATCAATCGCCATAGTAATCCCGACGGTAGCGAGCATACCCACAGCAGCAATACCGACACCATAGAGATCAGCAAAATAACTGGCAGTGAAAATAATCGCTGCAATGGTCAGTACCGGCACGGCTACAGACTGCATGCCGAGGGCAAGCCCGCCAATCATCACGGTAGCAGGGCCGGTTTCACCACTTCCTGCCAGTTTACGGACCGGTGCACCACCGGTGTAGTACTCGGTACTGAGGCCGATCACGATGCCGCCAATCGCGCCTGACAGCACGGCAATCCAGAGGTTGGTCAGACCACCCAGACTGGTAATCAGCAACCATGACACAATGATAAACAGTAATGACGCGCCCATGGTGCCAATACGAAGCGCCACTTCTGGGCTTTTGGCTGAAAACAGTTTGACGGCAAGAATACCGGCTACCGAGCAAAGCAGGCCCACAGAAGCCAGCGCCAGCGGCATGAACATCAGAGTAGCCTGTGAATCGGCCAACTGGCTGACTGCCACGGCGCTCATGGTGGAGGCAATCGCAATACTGGCGATCATGGCGCCGCAGTAGGATTCGAAAATATCCGAGCCCATACCGGCGACGTCGCCGACATTATCACCCACATTGTCGGCGATGACGCCCGGATTACGCGGATCATCCTCGGGAATACCGGCTTCGACTTTACCCACCAGGTCGGCGCCGACATCCGCTGACTTGGTGTAGATGCCACCACCGACACGTGAGAACAGCGCAACTGAGGAGGCGCCCATACCAAAGCCATGAATGGTATGCGCTGTGTGTGGATCACTGCCGTAAAGCAGGTAGAGAATCCCCAGGCCTAACAGGCCCATAGCTGCAACGGTGAGGCCCATGATCGAGCCGCCGAAGAAGGCGACTGTCAGCGCTTCGGGCGCCCCTTTGTCTCTTGCGGCTACTGCGGTGCGCACATTGGCCTGGGTCGCGGTGTACATACCGATAAAACCGGCTGAGGCTGAGCTGATGGCACCCACAAAAAAGGCCAGCGCAGTGTGCCAGCCCAAATCCGACAGCCCGAGGCCGATAATGCAGATCAAACAGAAAATGGCGAGGCGCGAGTACTCAGCTCGCATAAAGACCATGGCACCCAGATGTATCTGATCGCCGATATCCACCACATTACCGCTGCCCGGCGAGTGTGATTTAACCTTCTTGTAGACCAGAAAGGCACAGAGTAGTCCAAAAATTCCCAATATGGCCGGGACGGTGCTGAGTGACGTCATAAGTCTTACCTCGTTATTATCGTTAGAAAAGTCTTGCGGGGTGGAACTCCTTGCTATGAATTTTGGTGCTCGGTTTTTTATACCTGTATCGTATCGTCAAGTAAAGTCAGGGGCTTAGACCCAATGGAGAATAGGTTTTGATGCTTGAGTGGCTGAGTTTTGCCCTGGCAGGCGTGGTCGCCGGTTTTGCCGCGGGTCTTTTCGGTATCGGCGGTGGTCTGATCATCGTACCGATACTGGTCACCGTATTCAGTTGGCAGGGGATGTCAGGCGATATCGCTATTCATGTGGCGATAGGCACGTCGCTGATGACGATTAGTGTGACTTCCTTATCCTCAGTGCGGGCCCATCATCGATACGGTATGACCGAGTGGCCGCTGGTGTTGCGACTGGCGCCAGGCCTGGTTTTCGGCAGCCTTGGCGGTGCCGTGATTGCCGCCAGCCTGTCCAGCAGCCTGTTGCAGACTATTTTTGGCCTGTTTGCGATTCTGATGGCGGGCAGAATGTGGCTGCCTCCACCACAGGCCATATCATCAAAACTGCTCTCAAAGCTGTTTGTGAATCTTTTCGGCACACTCACTGGTGTCATTTCTGCCATGGTCGGGATTGGCGGTGGCACGCTGGTGGTACCCTATCTGGCAATGGCGGGACAGTCCATGCAGAAAGCGGTGGGTACCGCGGCAGCCTGTGGCTTCCCCATTGCAGTCAGTGGCGTGATAGGCTTTATCTGGATGGGCACGCAGGTGCATGAAATAAAAGGCGAGTGGTTGACCGGCTTTGTTCATTGGCAGGCCTTTATCGGCATTATCCTGACCAGCGTTTTTATGGCGCCGCAGGGAGCCAAGCTGGCCAGGCATTTATCACACAGAAAACTGAGCCAGTTATTCTCTTTGCTGCTGCTGGCGGTGGGGCTGATGCTGCTCAGCCGCGGTTAATTTAAAGCGGAGGTGTCATCATGAGGAAGTGGATTTGTACCATATGCGGCTTTGTCTACGATGAAGCCGAAGGCATGCCTGAAGAGGGCATCATGCCCGGCACAGCCTGGGAGGATGTCCCCGACGACTGGGTTTGTCCGGATTGCGGTGCGCCTAAGGAAGACTTTGAAATGATTCCACTCGAGGAATAAGCACAGATTCCACTCCGGTTGAGTTTAATCCGGCTGCTTTTTCTTCTATAATCAGCGGATTTATTCAAACTCAACAACTGGAGCATTACCGCTATGAACCTCGACCGTGTTGGATCGGGCAAGAACCTGCCGCAGGACGTTAACGTCATCATCGAAATTCCTTCACATTCCGATCCGGTGAAGTATGAAGTCGACAAAGAAACCGGTGCCTTGTTTGTTGATCGCTTCATGAATACGGCGATGTTCTACCCCACGAACTACGGCTACATTCCACACACTTTGTCTGACGACGGCGATCCGGTCGATGTGCTGGTGATGAGCCCCTATGCATTGATCAGCGGCTCGGTGGTTGCTTGCCGTCCGGTTGGCATGCTGAAAATGACCGATGAATCGGGTGAAGACGCCAAAGTGATCGCAGTGCCCCACGACAAAATGTATGACCACATCAATGACATTGGTGATGTCTCCAAACTGCTGCTGGATCAACTGGCCCACTTCTTTGAACACTATAAAGATCTGGAAAAGAACAAGTGGGTCAAAATCGAAGGCTGGGTAGGTAAATCTGAAGCCGAGCAGGAAATTGTGGCCAGTGTCGAGCGCTTCAAAGCGGCACCCGTGAAACCGCAATTCTAATTATAAATTCAGTATTCATTTAACCGGCGAGCTGAGCGTTCAGTCTCGCCGTTTTTTTATAAAGCGAATAAACATGACTCAACTCATCCTGCAGGGAGCCACCCTGAACCGGCAACAGGCCGAGACGATTGCGCATGACTTCAGCGGCGAGCTGAACTGGCGGCAAAAGTTTGCCGTTATTGAGTCGGTCAATATTAGCCAGGAAAACCTGCACAGCCTGCGTCAACAGTTTGATTTTGACATCAATGCCCTGCCGGAAGCTTTTGCCGGTATTCAGCCAGGCCTGCTGGTGACGGATATGGATTCGACCTTGATCAGTATCGAGTGTATTGATGAAATAGCCGATTTTATGAACATCAAACCTCAGGTCGCCGAGATTACCGAGGCGGCGATGCAGGGCGAAATCGATTTCGAAACTTCGCTCAGAAAACGCGTGTCTTTGTTAAAAGGTCTTGATGTATCGGTGCTGGAGCGAGTTTATGACGAGCGCCTGCAACTCAATCCGGGGGCCGAGGTGATGGTGGAAACGCTGAAAGCACAGGGTATCAAGCTGGCGTTGGTGTCAGGCGGATTTACCTTTTTTACCGACCGGCTCAAGCAGCGTTTGGGTCTTGATTTCACCCAGGCGAATGTGCTGGCAGAAAAAGACGGCAAACTGACCGGAGAAGTCGACGGACCCATTTGTGGTGCACAGGCTAAGGCTGACTTTCTGCAGCAATGCTGTGAGCGGCTCGGCTTGAATTCAAAGCAGGCGATTGCCGTTGGAGATGGTGCCAATGACTTAATAATGATGGAGCCGGCCGGTTTGAGTGTGGCATACCATGCCAAACCCAAGGTACAGGCTCAGGCGGATACAGCCATCAATCACAATGGTCTGGAAGCCATTCTGGGGTTGTTGCAGCTTGAATATAACTAGCCTAAGCTTGAAATTAAGACAAGCGACCCCATCTCTACTACAGAATTTTTTAGCAATTACGAGGATCAACTAATGGATGTTATGGAGCGGATTAAGCAGGCGATCGAAGGTAATGATGTCATCCTGTTTATGAAAGGTACGCCCGAATTCCCACAATGCGGTTTTTCAAGCCGTGCATCACAGGCAGTGGCTGCTTGTGGTTCAGAGTTTGCATATGTCAATGTGCTGGCGGAGCCGGAAGTCCGTGAAAATCTGCACCGTTATGCAGACTGGCCGACTTTCCCGCAGCTGTACATCAACGGTGAACTGGTGGGCGGTTGCGACATCATCATGGAGCTGTACGAAAACGGCGAATTGAAAAAAATGGTTGAAGAAGCCACTGCGAGCTAAGAAGACGCATGACTGACGAACACGATCACGACTGGCACGAAAACGACTACGCAGTCGCTCCGGCCAAGCCCGATTTGAAGCGCCCACCCAAGTACCGGGTGATCATGCTCAATGACGACTATACGCCCATGGATTTTGTGGTTGAGGTTCTGGAAAACCTATTTGGTATGGGGCGTGAACGTGCCACACGCACCATGCTGCAAGTTCATACCGAAGGCAGTGCCTTGTGTGGTATTTTCACTTATGAGATAGCTGAAGCGAAAGTCGAACAGGTCAACAGCTATTCTCAGCGCCACGGTCATCCATTGCAGTGTACGATGGAAGAGGAATGACCCGTTCGATAGCTGAAACTGAACTCAGTTTTTAATTGTTCAGCGATGCAAGCAATTAGGTGGAACGCAAGATGTTAAGCAAAGAACTCGAACAGACTCTCAGTCAGGCATTCAACTACGCGCGTCAGCGCTCGCATGAGTTTCTCACAGTTGAACATCTGCTGTTGGCCCTACTGGAAAATGGTCAGGCGCTGGCCGTTCTCAAAGCCTGCAATGTCGATATTCCGGCACTGCGTCAGGAACTGAGTGATTTTCTGGCAGACAATCTGCCAACCCTGCCTGAGGACAGTGAACGTGAAACCCAGCCTACGCTGGCATTCCAGCGCATTCTGCAACGTGCTGTGATGCATGTGCAGTCCTCCGGCGGTACCGAAGTCACTGGTGCTAATGTGCTGGTATCTATCTTTTCTGAACAGCAATCCCAAGCGGTCTATCTGCTGCAGAAACAGGACGTGACGCGCCTGGATGTCGTCAATGCAATCAGCCATGGCGGTATTGATGAAGTCGTTGAAGAAACTGACGAAGAAACCAAAATCGATGCAGAAGAGGGCGGCGAGGATGGTAAAAATCCGCTGTCACTGTACGCTGAAAACCTAAATGCTTCTGCCAAGAAAGGTCGCATCGATCCATTGATTGGCCGGGCGATGGAACTGGAGCGCACGCTGCAAGTGCTGTGCCGCCGTCGCAAAAACAATCCGCTGTTTGTCGGGGAAGCCGGCGTGGGTAAAACCGCACTGGCAGAAGGCTTGGCCCGCCGCATTGTGCAGGGTGATGTGCCTGAGGTACTGGAAGACACCGTCATCTACTCATTAGATATGGGTGCGCTGGTGGCCGGTACCAAATATCGTGGTGATTTTGAAAAACGTCTCAAAGCGCTGCTGCGTGAACTCAAAAAACAGCCCGGTGCGATTCTGTTTATTGATGAAATCCACACTATGATTGGTGCCGGTAGTGCCGGTAACAGCACCATGGACGCGGCTAACCTGCTGAAGCCTTTGCTGGCTAGTGGTGAGCTTAAATGCATCGGTTCAACCACCTATCAGGAGTACCGCGGTATTTTCGAGCATGACCGTGCCCTGGCGCGTCGTTTCCAGAAAATCGATGTTCCTGAGCCCACCGTGGCAGAAACCATCGAGATTCTGAAAGGCCTGAAACCCGGGCTGGAAGAACATCACAATGTACGTTATTCCCAAGCGGCCATTGAGCAGGCAGCCGAGCTGGCACATCGTCATATCAATGATCGCTTCCTGCCTGACAAGGCGATTGACGTGCTGGATGAGGTCGGTGCGGCTCAACGCATTGCCCCCAAATCCAAACGCAAAAAATTGATTGGCGTGAATGATGTGCAGGCGATTGTCGCCAAGATTGCACGTATTCCGGCCAAGACAGTCAGTAACGCCGATAAAGACAACCTGCGTAAGTTGGAGGATAACCTCAAACACGTGATCTTCGGGCAGGATGAAGCCATTTCTGCCTTAAGCTCGGCGATCAAAATGGGGCGTTCGGGCTTGGCTCATCCGGAAAAACCCATCGGTGCCTTTCTGTTTGCTGGCCCGACTGGTGTCGGTAAAACCGAAGTCACCCGCCAGCTCGCGCATAACCTGGGTGTCGACCTGATTCGTTTTGATATGTCCGAATATATGGAAAGCCATACGGTATCTAGACTGATTGGTGCTCCGCCGGGCTATGTTGGTTTTGATCAGGGCGGTCTCCTGACCGATGCCATTATCAAGCAACCGCATGCAGTCCTGCTGCTGGATGAAATCGAAAAAGCGCATCCTGATGTCTTCAACCTGCTGCTGCAGGTTATGGACCACGGCACGCTGACTGACAACAATGGACGTAAAGCGGATTTCCGTCATGTGGTACTGGTCATGACCAGTAACGCCGGTGCGGCTGAAATGAGCAAAACTTCAATCGGCTTCACCAAGCAGGAGCATCAGACTGACGGAACAGAAGCGGTTAAACGGACATTCACACCTGAATTCCGTAACCGTCTGGATGGCATCATCCACTTCAAACCTCTGCAGAAAGACGCCATTCTGCGTGTGGCGGATAAAGCCGTGCTGGAACTGGAAATGCTGCTTCAGGATAAAAATGTCACCATCGAAATTGATGACAAAGCGCGTCAATGGCTGGCCGATCATGGCTATGATGTGCTGATGGGAGCAAGACCGATGGCACGTCTGGTTCAGGAGAAAATCAAACGCCCATTGGCAGATGAGCTTCTGTTCGGCAAGCTCAGTCATCGCGGTGGCCATGTCCGTGTCACATTACAGGATGATGAAATTCATCTTGAGATGGAAGATGCGGCAGAATCGGTCGACTCCTGATCGCGTTTCAACGCTTGTTTCCTTAGCAATAAATGAGCCCGATAGTGAACACTATCGGGCTCAGCTGTATCTAGGTAAAGATATTAGCTTTAGCTAATTATTCAAAAGTTATTCACCTCGGGAACTTTTTCCTAAAGACTATTTTAACTAGCACATGCAAGTGATTGATTTTGCATTGCGTCACTGTAAGTTATTGATAAATATAATAATAATTTCTTGGTTATTTTTTAACCATTTTGAGGGGAGTCTTGTCGTAAGAGGCACTTAGCGACTAACCCCAAAGTTAATCACAGACTTATCCACAGAAAATGTGAGTAACTTTACAGTCATATGACACAGCAAAATCTAAGCCACTTTACGCAAATTAAATATTAACCACAGAGGCACACAGTACACAGAGAAAAAATGATTATTGGCATTTCAAAAACTGACGCTGGCCACTTTCATTCAGGATTGTTGGGCTTTATACCTTTAACCCAACCTACTCTAATTAATTCTGCTTGCCCTCTGTGGTTCTAATTTAAGCGCTACAATTCAATGCCTTTCTGCGCCTTGATACCGGCGCGGAAAGCATGTTTCACATCCTCGATACGACTCACCGTGTCAGCTGCTTCTATCAATGCATCAGGCGCATCACGGCCGGTAATAATGACATGTTTCATATCTGGCCTCTCTGCAAGATCGGCCAGGACCTTGCCGGTATCCAAATAACCCATCGCCAGCACGATATTCAATTCATCAAGCAGCACCATATCCAGATCGGGGTTTAACAGCATCTCCTTGCAAATAGACCAGCCTCTTTCTGCTGAGGCAATATCCTGTTCTAGATTCTGGGTTTCCCAGGTAAAGCCATCACCAACAACATGGTAGTCAACGTCGTCAGGAAAGCGGCGGAAAAACTTTTCCTCACCCGTGCTAAAGGCACCTTTAATAAATTGAACGACGCCAATTTTCATCCCATGACCCAGCGCCCGGGCAACCATGCCAAAGCCAGACGAGCTTTTACCCTTACCATTACCTGTAATGACCAGGAGCAGGCCCTTTTTCTGATCAGCACGTTTGATTTGCTCATCAACGTGTGTTTTCTGTTCTTGCATCGCCTGTTTATGGCGCTGTGAATGTTCGGTCTCACTCATTACTGTCCCACTCATGTTGATAACCGTTGTTGCTGTTCATCCAGCTAACCGGTAAAAGGTCGTTAGTCTATCAGTAACGCGATGTTGTTCGAGCCTATCCGTCAGTGGTTCGATGATATGAGACTACAAACACCAGCAAAAAGCGATGAACCTGCTGTTTGTAAAGTATCAAAAATCGTGCTCTGAAGTGTTCTGAGGGAATTTTTCAGCAATAATTAGCTGTAAATTTTTTGATGATAGGAACTGTTGTGGTTAAGTCAGACAAAAAAAGGGCGGCAGGGCCGCCCTTATCGGGATTATTGATGTTGTAACTCAATGCCCAGGAGACCGGTAATGCCTGTTCCCTGGTAGCCCCAAACAGGCTCGTAATCGCGGTCTGTCAGGTTTTCCACGCGAGCAAAAACGCGGGTATTGTTGTTCACTTTGTAATCAGCGCTAACGTTGATTACAGCATAACTACCCATCCTGACCCGATCACCATCAGCGTCGACATCTTTACGGCTACCGATATGATGCAGGCTACCAGCCAATCGCCAGTCTGCCCCTGGTTGATAAATCAGGTCGAGGTTAGCCTGATGCACAGGGCGACGCGTTAACTGCTGATCATCCTCGTTCTGGCTACGGGTGTAGGTGTAATTGAGGTGAACATCTAATTGCTTAGTCAGTTCAATACTCATATCAGCTTCAAGACCTCGGATTTCAGCTTCGTCAACGTTCACACTGGTACTATCAAAGCTGGGCAGAAATACAGTAGTAATAAGGTCGTCAATATCGTTTTTGAACAGAGTGGCGCTGGTTTGCACTTTGCCGTTTAACCAGCTTTGATCGAGACCAACTTCCCAATTCTGACTGGTCTCAGGATCGAGGTCAGGGTTCCCGGAATAGGCACTGAAGAAACTATTAGGTGTAAAACCATACATTTCATAGAGTGATGGTGCGCGGAAGCCCTCACTATATGCAGCACGTATTTGAGTCGATGGCCTTAACTCGTACCGGCCTGCCACGCGATAGGTGGTTTCTGAGTCAAAGCCGTCTGTGTTGTCGTGGCGAACGCCCAGTATGGCTGAGAGTTTTTCCGTAAGCGTGATTTGATCCTGAATATAAACTGCACGATTCTGGCGAGATTCATCTGACATTTGACTCTGAATAAAGCCTCCACCGAAATCAGTAAAGCCATCCGCTTGAATCTCTTCATCTTCAAACTCGTAACCGACAGTGATGACGTTGTTTTCAATAAAGTAGAGGTCGTTCTGAACGCTGAGCTTTTCTTTTTTTCCATCATAATCAGTGCGGTCTAACGTTTGAGATGGTGTTTGCCTGTCATTACGGTTTTGGCGTTCAATGTCGGTGTGAGTGAGCGTCAGCATGGGTTGCCATAAACCTTCAAAAAACTGGGCTTTGAGTTCAGCACCCAAATAGGTCTGGCGACTGTTGTTAGAGGCATCAAAGTCTTCCGAAAGGAAGCCGTCAATATCGATTTCTGATTCTATGTGACGGCCGAAAAGAGAAGCTTGCAGGTTTTCACCCTGCCAGCCAAACCGACCTGAGACCATTTTATTCTGATAGCCATCGTCATCGCGCTTAATTCCCGAAGGCATACGCTTTTTTGTTGGCGCACTGTCATTATCTGACTCATAGAGCCCGCCTGTCAGAGAGTAATTGAAACGATCTTTTGATCCGGAAATGGATAAAGTTTCATGATGCGTGGCCTTATTACCAGCGGCCAGCTTGGCACGCGCTTTCATAGGGCCTTCGCCAGCTTTGGTACGAATATGAATCACCGCACCAATGGCATCAGCGCCATAGAGCACGCTTTGTGCACCTCTAACGATTTCGATTGACTCTACGTCGTCCAGCAGGAAGTTGCCGAAATCAAACGCGCCGGAGGGTGAGCTGGGATCATTAATTTCGATACCATCGACCATGACCAGCGTGTGGTCGGAATTAGTGCCTCTTGCAAAAACCGATGTCTGTGAACCTCGGCCACCGGTTTCAGCTACTCGGATACCAGATACGCCTTTCAATGCGTCTGCAAGACTGTGGAGTTGTTTAAGTTCAATTTCTTCACGGGTAATAACAGAAACACTGCTGCCGGTATTTTTGACGGCCGTTGGGGTACGTGTTGCTGAGACAACGATTTTGTCGAGATCGGTACCGGCGGCATAGGTGTTTATTGATAATCCAGTCAATAAAGCCGCCCCGATAACCTGCGAGAGGAGAGTTTTCTTAGATAACATGATGTACGCCTGTGATTGGCAGTATCCACCCGATACTGCTGGTAAGTCCTATCCGCTGCAGGCGTGACGTAATCTCGGCAGAGCCGATTAGATTCGTCACATCGCCCACCGCGACGCGAATGATGGGATCGAAATCCCGCTGACACAGGCCGGTCTCCGGACTTACAAGCTAAAAAAACAATCGCCTTCCCATGCAAGCACAGTGGCATTGTGATTGTCTGAAACTTGAATACCGTTGCGGGGGCAGTATTGGATTTGCCTGGAGCGCACCAATTTCCCGATTATCCTGCAGTTTTTGTTGCAGGCACCCGTGTCAGAGCCGGAGACTCTAATACCGAAGCTGGTGTATGTCAATTTTGTGTCAAGACACAGGAAGCTGGTCACAGGCAGTCTTAGCCATTAAAATTGAACAATTTACTCGGATATTTGTTTCCAGATGACAGAAGAATTCAAAGACAAGGGTTTCGCTACCCGTGCGGTACGCGTCGGCCACCGCCGCACGCCGGAAGGCGAACAGTCGGAACCGATTTTCCCGACTTCCAGCTTCACTTTTGACAGTGCCGAGCAGGCTGCGGCGCGCTTTGCCGGTGATGAGCCGGGCAATATTTATTCCCGCTTTACCAACCCGACTGTGCGTACTTTTGAAGAACGCCTGGCGGCATTGGAAGGTGGTGAGTCTTGCGTGGCGACGTCGTCAGGCATGTCTGCCATTCTGTCGACCATGATGGGCTTGCTGGAAGCGGGCGACCACGTGGTTTCTTCCATGAGCATTTTCGGCACTACGCGTGTTTTGTTTGATAAGTATCTGAGCAAATTTGCGATCAGCACGGACTATGTGCAGCTGTCGAACCTGGAACAGTGGAAACAAGCGATCAAGCCCGAGACCAAAATTCTGTTTCTGGAAACACCATCCAATCCACTGAATGAAATTGCCGATCTGGCCGCTCTCTCAGAGCTGGCCAAAGAAAACGATTGTTTGCTGGTCGTTGATAACTGCTTCTGCACGCCGGCCTTGCAACAGCCACTGGCTCTGGGCGCGGATATTGTTATTCACTCGGCGACAAAGTATATCGATGGACAGGGACGCTGTATCGGTGGTGCAGTGGTGGGCGATGCTGAATTAGTTGGTGAGCAGGTGTACGGTTTTCTGCGAACTGCCGGGCCGACCATGAGTCCGTTCAATGCCTGGACCTTTATCAAAGGGCTGGAAACGCTGGACTTAAGAATGAAGGCCCATTCTGCATCAGCATTGGAACTGGCGACATGGCTGGAACAGCAAGCACCGGTTAGCAAAGTGTTTTATGCCGGTCTGCCCAGCCATCCTCAGCATGAACTAGCGAAAAAACAGCAGTCTGCCTTCGGTGGCATTATTGCTTTTGAAATCAAAGGCGGCAAAGCCGATGCCTGGAAGCTGATCAACTCGCTGGAGTGGTTGTCAATCACGGCTAATCTCGGTGACAGTAAAACCACCATCACCCATCCAGCCACCACCACTCACGGTCGGTTGAGCGATGAGGCACGAGCACTGTCGGGCATTACCGACGGCATGTTGCGTATTTCAGTAGGCCTGGAAACGGTCGACGATATCAAGGCGGATCTGAGCCGGGGCTTTGCAGCGCTCTAAAACTGCGGCATAAAACCTGCATACATCACGGAAAGCGCGTTAAACGTCAGAAATTTGTCCCGTTCGCTGGGGCGGGGCAGACTGACACAACAAGATGAGTGATTATGCTATGTCATTAATCAATAAATACGTTTTACCGTTGTTATTGATATTGCTGCCGATGGGCTACTCAGTGGCCCAGGAACCGGTCAGTGATGTTCGGGTCGTTATCGATGTCTCCGGCAGCATGAAACAGAACGATCCCAATAATCTCAGAGCGCCGGCGATGCGGATGCTGGTCGGGCTGATGCCGGAAGATGATGCCCGTGCCGGTATCTGGACTTTCGCCAAGATGGTCAACATGCTGGTGCCCTGGCGCGAAGTTAATGATGACTGGCGTCAGAACGCGATCGAAAAGTCCAGTCAGATTCACTCTCATGGCTTGTTTACCAATATTGAGCTGGCTCTACAAAAAGCCACCGCCAATCAGAAACAGGCGGATCCTGATTACCGCCGCAGCATGATTCTGTTATCAGATGGCTTTGTTGACCTCGAACCGGGCAAAACAGCCACACAAGCCTCACGCCAGCGCATTCTGGACAAGCTGGTACCCAGGTTAAAAGCGCTGCAGATAACAGTTCATACCATTGCCTTGTCTGATAATGCTGATCACGAATTGCTGAAAGCGCTCGCCATGGCTACTGATGGCTGGTATCGACAGGCTGATACGGCAGAAGACCTGCAACGCATCTTCCTGCATCTGTTCGAACAATCGACTAACCGGGACACGGTACCGCTCGCAGATAACCAGTTTTCCATTGATAAAAGCGTGGAAGAGATGACCGTACTGGCCTTTCGTAAACCGGGTTCAGCCGCCACCGAACTGCAGTTACCGGATGGTTCTACTATCGGACAGTCTCAGCAGTCCGACAGCATCCGCTGGCTGCATGAAAACAGCTTTGATTTGATTACGATTGAGAAACCGACGCCGGGGCAATGGCAAATCAATGCGGAACTTGATCCGGATAACCGGGTGATGGTGGTCACCGATATGCAATTACAAACCAGTGATTTGCCCAACAATGTGCTGGTCGGTGAACAGTTCGATTTTGAAGCCAGACTGACAGAGCAGGGTGAAGTCATCACCAGGCCGGCATTTCTGAATCTGGTTAATGGCAATTTGGTTCGTCAGAAAGCGTCGGGACAGGCCGAGCTGTCATTAAATAGAAAACCCGATGAAGCAGTTTATCGTGCCATCCTCGGCACCGGTTTCGAGGCGGGGCGTAATGATGTTATTGTCACTATGAAAAGTGACACTTTTGAGCGCCAGCGTCGCCAGAGTATTAATGTGATTGCTGCGCCTATTTCTGTCGACACCACCCAGCTTGAGCAACCTGCACGCAGTCACCGAATTGAAGTCGAAGCTGATGCCAGCCTCATCAATCCAGAGTCCTTATCAATAAGTGCTTTATTGAGAGCGCAGAGTGGTGAGGAGTGGCCCTATGAGATGCTCAAAATCGAGGATAACCGCTGGCGGCTGACACTCACGGATTTAGAGCCGGCACAGGATTACAATTTGTCATTGCAATTGCGCGGCTCGACGCCTGAAGGCAGACAGGTTTTCCTGCAGCCCGAAACCATCACTCTGACGGATAACAGTGCGGTAGAGGCTGAAACTACAGAGACAGTCGCACCTGCCCAGGGGCAAGAGCCAACCATGCCGGAAGAACTACAAGAGAGCCCTGAGCAAGCCGCAACGGATGAGACACAAGCCAAGACTCAAGCTGTCGAGCCAGAGGAAGACGTCTCAGAACCGATGTCTGACACGATGAAACTGTTAATTGGCAATGGCGTGATCCTGTTGTTGTTACTGGCCGGTGTTATCTGGTGGCGCAGACAAACAGCCTCAGCTGTTCCAGCAGGAGATTTGATTTGATGAGCCTCACCGATCCTATTCTCGAATTACTAGCCTATGAAGTGGCTTTCATCTTTGCAGTGATAGCCGGATTACTGATCGTCAAAAATTTGAAAAGACATCGCCGAGTCAATTCACAGACCGGCAAAACGGTTAAGCAAATCAAAAAGAATCAGGAGCAGCGCGCGCTCCATATTAAATCCCTGTTGTCTGAACAATATGGCCTGGAGGGAGAAGCGCTGGATAGCCGCGCCGCAGAATTTCTCGACAGGGAAAAACTGATATACAAAAACCTGCTGAAATCTTTTGTTGAACAAGATGGTAAAGCCTTTTCGAACTTGCCTGAGCAGGTCGAACAGGCCATCGACTCTGCACTCACCATTATTCCGAAAAATATAGAACAGCCTGAAGAAGCCGAGACTGAAGCTGACTTTGAAGCGGTTATTGAGCCTGAACCAGACAAAACAGAGGAGACAGAGGATACAGACGAAACTCAGCCTGCTGAACCGGAGCAAGTTGCGACTCCCCCAGAAGCTGAACCAAGCACAGAAGACGAGGAAAAGTTATTCAGTGACAGCAGCTTTATGGACACGCAGTTGGAGACAAATGAGGATGAGTCCAATGAAGAGATCGATTCAAATGAAGAGGCCGAAGAACAGAGCAGTAAGCAGGTAAACGATGAAGAGCCTGCGTCTGAACAAGTTACAGATGAAAGATCTGAGGATCAGAGCCAAGCTGATGAAGAATCACTCCGTGCGGATGAGATAGAAGCCTTACTTGAGGGTGAGTCATTTGATCTCGAGGGCGATATAACAGCAGAAACTGAGGAAGATACAGAGAAAGAGAGCGCAGATACAAAGGCCCGGTCAAACAACGAGGAAATGACTGACAATGCCGAAAGCGCGAATGCTGCTTTGGCTGATACCGAAGTTGAACAGGCAGAAGAAGACTTTGATATCACGGAAATTGACGGCAACCTCGCTCTCGATGAGGAATATGCCAATGCTGGCTTGCGTGACGAAGATATCGATCGCTTTGCTGATAGTGGTGAAGAGATTGAAATTCCGGGTGATCCTGACAATTTGCATTCGGCTATCAGCGCTGATGAGGCTGAAGCTGAGACTGATATTAAACCCGAAACAACACCAGAGCCAGCGCCGCAACCAGAGCCGCAGGACCCGGAGCCTGAGAAACTTGAAACAAACAGTCTGAAACAATTCCTCAAGTCAGACAGTTTCAGTTTTAAGCCAC
>JABURN010000208.1 GCA_014762585.1 Methylophaga sp. | reverse complement strand
AGCTCTGAACTGATGGCTTCAATCACCGGTGCCACACGATCGATTTCTTCCTGCACTGCAACCGGCGTTGATCCGGGGCGTGTGGACTCACCACCGATATCCAGAATATCAGCGCCGTCTTCGACCAGTTTTACCGCCTGGCGGAGTGCCGCATCGCGTGAAAAAAATTTACCCCCGTCCGAAAAGGAGTCGGGGGTGACGTTAACAATGCCCATAATGCGGGGAGCGGACAAGTCCAGAGACTTGCCCGCGCAGTCAAACAGCATAAATGCCAATCCTTTTAATGCAGTTGATCAGCAGGTTTGCCGGAAGGTGCCTGCTCATCATCAGACTCCGCTGTGGCAGACGGCGGCGTATTGGAGCGGTCATTCCAGTCTTTCGGTTCACCCGGTTCACGACCTTCCATGATGGCATCGATCTGATCACTGTCGATGGTTTCGTATTTCATCAACAGCTGCGCCATCTTGTGCAGCTTGTCCAT
This sequence comes from Methylophaga sp., assembly GCA_014762585.1. Classification (GTDB taxonomy): domain Bacteria; phylum Pseudomonadota; class Gammaproteobacteria; order Nitrosococcales; family Methylophagaceae; genus Methylophaga. The sequence continues at coordinate 17,968 of JABURN010000208.1, read as the reverse complement.
GTTTTCATCAAGCAGGGTCTGGGCACGTTGATAGTTACGGTTAATGACCGCACGCACATCCTCATCGATCTGCTTCGCAGTCAGATCCGACATCGCTTTATGCTGGGTCACACTGCGGCCCAGGAACACTTCACCTTCATCTTCACCGTAGGACATCGGCCCCATATTGTCGGACAGGCCCCACTTGGTGACCATATTATGTGCCAGCTCTGTCGCCCGCTGAATATCATTCGAAGCACCGGTCGTGACGGCTTCCGGGCCGAAGATCATTTCTTCTGCCAGACGACCACCGTAGAGGCTGGAGATCTGACTTTCCAGCTGCTGCTTGGTGAAGCTGTACTTATCCTCGGTCGGCAGGAACATGGTCACACCCAGGGCGCGACCACGTGGGATGATACTCACCTTGTAGACCGGATCGTGACCCGGCACCAGGCGACCGACAATGGCATGACCGGCTTCGTGATAGGCGGTCAGTTCTTTTTCCTTGTCGCTCATGACCATGGAGCGGCGCTCTGCGCCCATCATGATTTTATCTTTGGCCAGTTCAAGTTCTTCCATGCCGACCAGACGCTTATTGGCACGCGCGGCAAACAAGGCTGCCTCATTGACCAGGTTCGCCAGATCAGCACCGGAGAATCCGGGGGTGCCACGTGCAATCACACGGGCTTCCACATCCTCAGCCGCGGGTACTTTGCGCAGGTGAACGTTTATGATTTGCTCACGACCACGAATATCAGGCAGTGGCACCACCACTTGACGGTCAAAACGACCTGGACGCAGCAAGGCCGGATCGAGTACGTCTGGACGGTTAGTTGCGGCGATAACAATCACGCCCTCATTGCCTTCAAAACCATCCATTTCAACCAGCAACTGGTTCAGCGTCTGTTCGCGCTCATCATTACCGCCGCCGAGACCGGCACCACGATGACGACCGACCGCATCAATCTCGTCAATAAAGATAATGCAGGGCGCATGCTTTTTAGCCTGTTCGAACATGTCACGAACACGCGAGGCACCCACACCGACGAACATCTCAACGAAGTCAGAACCGGAAATGGTGAAGAACGGGACTTTCGCTTCACCGGCAATGGCCTTGGCCAACAGGGTTTTACCTGTACCGGGTGAGCCCACCATCAAAATACCACGTGGAATACGACCACCCAGTTTCTGGAATTTGCTTGGATCGCGCAGGAAATCGACCAGTTCAGCTACCTCTTCTTTGGCTTCCTCGACGCCGGCAACATCTTTAAATGTCACCTTCACCTGGTCATCACTGAGCATGCGGGCTTTGCTTTTACCGAATGACATCGGATTTTTGCCGCCACCGCCCTGCATTTGACGCATGAAGAAAATCCACACGGCAATCAGCAGCAGCATCGGGAACCAGGAGATAAAGATCTGCATCAGCAGACTGGTTTTCTCGACCGGTTCAGCCTGAATGCTGACACCGTTATCCAGCAGGTCACCAATCAGGCCCGGATCATAATCCGGACTGTAGGTGATGAACTTACTGCCATCAGTGAGCTTACCCTGGATTTCCCGACCCTGAATTTCGACATTGGACACACCGCCATTTTTGACGTTGCTAATAAAGGTCGAGTAATCCATTTCATTGGACGAACTGCTTTGCGGGCCAAAATTGTTAAACACAGACATCAGCACGATGGCGATGACAACCCACAAAACAATATTTTTCATCATGTCATTCAATGTTTGGTACCTCTGGTTACCATTAAACGCTATTTTAGGCCGCGACCAAGCAGGTAGACTTCACGACTCCTCGCTCTGGACGCATCAGGCTTGCGGGTGACGACTTTATTGAAGCTGTCCCGCATGGCCTTGAGAAATTCATCAAAGCCTTCGCCCTGAAACACTTTGACCAGAAAACTGCCCTGTTTACTCAGGTTGGTGACGGCAAAATCCAGTGCCAGTTCCACCAGATGCATGCTGGCCGGCTGATCAATTGATCCTACCCCTGTCATATTGGGGGCCATATCCGATAAAACAAGGTCTATGTGTCGACCATCAAGTACCTTATTGAGTTCATCGAGCACTTCGTCTTCGCGAAAGTCACCCTGAATGAAGTGAACACCGGTCAGCGGCGTCATTTCGAGGATGTCCAAAGCGACGACAGTGCCTTTTTCACCGACTTTGCCCAGCGCATAATCCGACCAGCCACCGGGCGCCGCGCCAAGATCAACTACGCTCATGCCCGGTTTGATCAGCTTGTCCTTGTTATCGATTTCTTCCAGCTTGAAAGTGGCACGCGAACGGTGGCCTGCCTGCTGGGCTTTTTTGACATACTGGTCATCAAAGTGTTCTTTGAGCCAGCCTTGACTGGATTTACTTCTGGCCATAACTCAGGCTTCGTTGGCTGCTTCAGCACGTTTGTCTGTGGTTAATACCAACATTAACCCAAACAGGCTCAACAGCAAATAGAGATTTTCACTCAGCTTATGCAGATCATTGAAACGTTCGATGTTGCTCCCCTGCTCCAGGCCCAGTTGTTTCAGCGCCTGCATTTCCGGTTGGATAAAGCCGACAAAGGCAAGACTCACCAGCAACATCAGCAGAATCAGCCAACTGCGCCAGTAACGGGGAAATGCCCGCACACCGAAAATAAACAAACGGCTGATGAGCAGAATAGTCGCTGACACCACACCGATAATATTGACTGCATAAAACAGTTTGCCGGCATAATTGCCGGCAATATGCACTTCCAGGTTGGCAAAGGCCATGGGCACGGCCAGATAGCCAATAGCCCAGAGACTGCCCACCCAGAGAGTGAGCAGTAAGCGTTCACCACTGTAACCTGAAAACATCCTAGGATTTAGCTCTCGTAGCTGATATCGACAATTTCATATTCGATATTACCGCCCGGTGCCTGCACCGTCACCACATCATCGATTTCTTTGCCGATCAGTGCACGGGCAATCGGTGACGAGACCGAAATCCGGTTCAGCTTAATATCAGACTCATAGTCACCTACTATCTGATATTTCACCTCAGCATCGTTATCAATATTGAGCAAGGTGACGGTGACGCCGAAAACCACACGACCATCTTTGGGCAAAGAAGCCGGATCAATGATTTGTGATTGTGACAGCGTGCCTTCCAGTTCCTGAATACGGCCTTCAATAAAGCTCTGCTGTTCACGGGCAGCGTGATACTCGGCGTTTTCTTTCAGATCACCGTGCTCACGCGCTTCCGCGATCGCAGCCACGACCTGAGGCCGGGCTACCGTTTTCAGTTGTTTCAGTTCGTCCTTCAGTGCTTCGGCACCGCGCGAGGTAATAGGTACAGCCATTAATTTAATTCTCCATGCAAAGATTGCAATCTGTTCACAGAAACAATGTCTTCACTATTGAGGGCTTGCACTGTTGCACGCGCTGCGGCCAGTGTGGTGGTGTAATTCACCTGATGGTGCAATGCGGCACGACGAATCTCCCGCGAATCGGCAACGGATTGACGTCCTTCGGTGGTGTTAACGATCAGATTGATTTCGTCGTTTTTGATCATGTCAACAATGTGCGGCTGACCTTCAGCCACTTTGTTGACCGGCTCACAGTCGACACCGGCCTCGGCCAGCACTTTCTGTGTACCACGTGTTGCGAGCAAAGAGAAGCCCAGTGCTGCCAGGTCTTTGGCAATCTGCACGACAGCTACCTTATCAGCCTCACGGACACTAATAAAGGCTGTACCGTCAGTCGGCAGAACCACTGAGGCTGCCAGCTGTGATTTGGCAAAAGCTTCACCGAAGGTCCGGCCCACACCCATGACTTCACCGGTGGATTTCATTTCCGGTCCCAGAATCGGATCCACGTTCTGGAACTTGATGAACGGGAACACGGCTTCTTTCACCGAGTAGTAGCTTGGAATCACTTCCCTGGTCACATCCTGGTCCAGCAGCGTACGGCCGGCCATCGCACGCGCTGCGACTTTGGCCAGTGGCACACCGATAGATTTCGACACATAAGGCACGGTACGGGAAGCACGCGGGTTCACTTCCAGAATAAAGATTTCCTCACCCTTGATGGCAAACTGCGTATTCATCAGGCCTTTGACACCGAGTTCCAATGCCATCTGACGAACCTGCTCGCGCATCTGATCCTGAACAGCATTGCTCAGACTGTAGGGCGGAATCGCACAGGCAGAGTCACCGGAATGCACACCGGCCTGTTCGATATGTTCCATGATGCCGCCAATCAGGACTTCTTTACCATCACAAATCGCATCCACATCCACTTCAATGGCATCGTCCAGGAAGCGGTCCAGGAGCACCGGCGAGTCATTGGAGACTTTGACCGCATTGAGCATATAGCGCTGCAGTTCTTCCTCATTGTAGACAATTTCCATGGCGCGGCCGCCCAGAACATATGACGGGCGAACCACCAGCGGATAACCGATTTCGGCAGCCAGGTTCACTGCATTATCGATGGAATGCGCCAGACGGTTAGGCGGTTGTAACAGACCCAGTTTCTCCACCATCTGCTGGAAACGTTCGCGGTCTTCGGCATGGTCAATCGCGTCCGGTGAGGTACCGATAATCGGTACACCGGCGGCTTCCAGAGCGCGAGCCAGTTTCAGCGGTGTCTGACCGCCGAACTGAACAATCACGCCTTTGGGTTTTTCCAGGTCAACGATTTCCAGCACATCTTCCAGCGTCAATGATTCGAAATAGAGACGATCGGAGGTGTCGTAATCGGTAGAGACGGTTTCCGGATTACAGTTGACCATAATGGTTTCGTAACCATCTTCACGCAAAGCCAGTGCCGCATGAACACAGCAGTAATCGAATTCGATACCCTGACCGATACGGTTGGGGCCACCACCCAGAATCATGATCTTGTCACGATCGGTCGGCTCAGCTTCGCATTCGATATCGTAGCTTGAGTACATGTAAGCGGTGGTAGTCGCAAACTCAGCCGCACAGGTATCAACGCGTTTGTAGACCGGACGAACCTGCATTTCCTGACGATATTCACGCACCTGCTTTTCGGTTTTCAACAGCAGCTTGGCCAGTCGGGAATCAGAGAAGCCTTTGCGCTTGAGACGGAACATTTCGTTCTGATCCAGATCGTTCAGCGAGCGCTCTTTCAGGCTGTTTTCAATCTCAACCAGCTCCTGAATCTGCACCAGGAACCACGGGTCGATATGGGTCAGGCGCTGGACTTCCTCAAAACTGAAACCATAGCGGAAGGCATCAGCCACGTACCAGAGACGATCCGAGCCAGGCAGGCTCAGTTCACGACGCAGGGTTTCCTCGACACCTTCTTCAGTCAGGTCCAGGATTTCATTCAGACCGTCACGATCAATTTCCAGACCACGCAGCGCTTTCTGCAAAGACTCCTGGAAACTGCGGCCAATCGCCATGACTTCACCCACAGATTTCATCTGAGTGCTCAGACGGTTATCAGCTTGTGGGAATTTCTCGAAAGTAAAGCGTGGCACCTTGGTAACGACGTAATCGATGGAAGGCTCGAACGAGGCCGGTGTCGCGTTACCGGTGATTTCGTTCTGCAGTTCGTCCAGGGTGTAACCCACCGCCAGCTTGGCGGCCACCTTGGCAATCGGGAAGCCAGTGGCTTTGGACGCCAGTGCGGATGAACGAGATACCCGCGGGTTCATCTCAATGATGATCAGACGGCCGGTTTCGGGGTTCACCGCAAATTGTACGTTGGAACCGCCGGTATCGACACCGATCTCACGCAGTACCGCCAGCGAGGCGTTACGCATGATCTGGTATTCCTTATCGGTCAGAGTCTGTGCCGGTGCGACCGTAATCGAGTCACCCGTGTGTACGCCCATCGGGTCCAGATTTTCAATCGAACATATAATGATGGCGTTGTCCTTACGGTCACGCACCACTTCCATTTCATATTCTTTCCAGCCGATGATCGATTCTTCGATCAGCAGTTCATGGGTCGGGCTGAGGTAAAGACCACGCTGGCAGATTTCAACGAAATCCTGCTTGTTGTAGGCGATACCACCACCACTGCCGCCCATGGTGAATGAGGGGCGAATAATGACCGGGAAACCGAATTTTTCCTGCACTGCCAACGCCTCATCCAGGCTGTGGGCGATGTCGGACTGTGGCATATCGAGGCCAATTTTACGCATCGCTTCGCGGAACAGGTCACGATCTTCGGCTTTATTGATGGCTTCGCTGTCGGCGCCGATCATTTCCACACCGAATTCAGCCAGAACGCCGTTTTTCTCCAGATCCAGCGCACAGTTCAGTGCGGTCTGTCCGCCCATGGTGGGCAGGATGGCATCAGGACGTTCGGCTTCAATGACCTTCTTAACCGCCTGCCAGTTGATGGGTTCAATGTAGGTGGCATCGGCCATGTTGGGGTCGGTCATGATAGTGGCCGGATTCGAGTTCACCAGGATGACCCGATAACCTTCCTCTTTGAGGGCTTTACATGCCTGAGCACCGGAATAATCGAATTCACAGGCCTGGCCGATCACAATCGGACCTGCGCCCAGAATCAGAATACTTTGAATATCAGTACGTTTCGCCATCGTGAATTATTTACCTGTCGCTTGTTCGAGTAGATCGATAAAGTGATCAAAAAGCGGCGCCGCATCTTGCGGGCCGGGGCTGGCTTCGGGGTGCCCCTGGAAACTGAATGCCGGTTTGCTGGTGTGATGAATCCCCTGAAGGGTACCGTCAAACAAGGAGCGGTGGGTGGCGGTCAGTGTCTCAGGCAATGAGGCTTCATCAATGGCAAAACTGTGGTTCTGACTGGTGATCATCACCAAGCCTGCCAGCAGTTCCTGTACCGGATGGTTGGCACCATGATGGCCGAACTTCATCTTGACACTCTTGGCACCGCAGGCGAGACCCAGCAGCTGATGGCCCAGGCAGATACCGAAAATCGGCAGATCTTTTTCCAGCAATGTCTGGATCGCCTGAATCGCATAATCACAGGGTTCCGGGTCACCAGGGCCGTTGGACAGAAACACGCCGTCCGGATTCAAAGCCAGTACCTCTTCGGCAGAAGTCTGAGCCGGTACCACGGTCAGTTTACAGCCCCGTTCTACCAGCATGCGCAGAATATTTTTCTTGGCACCGTAGTCATAGGCGACCACATGGAAGCGGGGCTCAGAAGCTTTCGATTCACCATCCAGGTGCCAAATGCCCTCATCCCAACTGTAGCTTTCCTTGGTGCTGACCACTTTAGCCAGATCCATACCTTTCAAGCCTTCAAAGGACTTGGCCGCTTCAATAGCGGCATTCACATCGATATCATCACCGGCCACGATGCAGCCATTCATCGCCCCTTTCTCACGCAGACGACGGGTCAGCGCGCGGGTATCGATGCCGGCCAGGCCGACCACGTTGTGACGGGTCAGGTAAGCGTCCAGGGACTCTTCACTACGCCAGCTGCTGACAACTGGCGACAAATCACGGATGATCAAACCACTCGCATAAACCTTATCGGACTCTTCGTCTTCCGCATTCACCCCTGTGTTGCCGATGTGCGGGTAGGTCAGAGTCACTATTTGACGGGTATAGGAAGGATCAGTCAGGATTTCCTGATAGCCAGTCATTGCTGTGTTAAACACAACTTCACCGACTGACTGGCCAATGGCTCCAATCGATTCGCCGTGATAAACCGTGCCGTCTTCAAGAGCAAGTAATGCACTCGTTCGCAAGGGAGACCTCCACCAGATGTAATAAAGGGACGAACATGACGTTCATCCCAGACAAAATCTTTGCAATTTTATCTCATAAGCGACTATCGCGTCCACGCTAAAACGATGACAAGCCCCGCCGCTGCCGGTACCATTGAGGCATTGTTTATTGCTAGCCAAGGCTTAGGAATGTCTCATTCTGTTTTTCCCCAATCGGGTTTCCCCATGCATAGACCGCGCCGTATGCGCAAAGATGACTTTTCGCGGCGGCTGATGCGGGAAAATAGTCTGCAGCTTGATGACCTGATTTATCCCTGTTTTGTGCTTGAGGGTAACAATCAGCGCGAAGCGGTCAGTTCCATGCCTGGCGTTGAGCGTCTGAGCATTGACCTGCTGCTTAGGGAAGCCGAAGCCATTTCTGAATTAGGTGTGCCTGTCATGGCATTGTTCCCGGTCACCCCGGTGGACAAGAAAACCGAAGACGCGCGTGAAGCCTACAACCCTGAAGGGCTGGCTCAGCGTGCGGTCAGAGCGTTGCGAAATGAATTCCCGGAGCTGGGCATCATGACGGATGTCGCACTGGATCCTTTCACCACGCATGGACAGGACGGACTGATTGATGACAGCGGCTACATTCTCAATGATGAAACCGTCGAAGTCCTGATTAAACAGGCTTTATCCCATGCCGAGGCCGGTGCGCAGATTGTCGCCCCCTCCGATATGATGGACGGCCGCATTGGTGCCATTCGGCAAGCGCTGGAAAATGCCGGTCAGATTCACACCCGCATCATGGCTTACTCCGCTAAATATGCTTCCAGCTTTTATGGTCCCTTTCGTGATGCGGTAGGCAGTGCCGGCAACCTCGGTGGTGGCAATAAATTCAGCTATCAGATGGATCCGGCCAACAGTGATGAAGCTTTGCATGAAGTGGCGCTGGATATCGAAGAAGGCGCCGATATGGTGATGGTCAAACCGGGCATGCCTTATCTCGATGTGCTGTACCGGGTCAAACAGACTTTTCAGAAGCCGACTTTTGTTTATCAGGTCAGCGGCGAATACGCGATGCTGAAATCCGCCGTTATTAATGGCTGGCTGACTGAAGACACGATTATGGAGAGCCTGCTCGCGTTTAAACGTGCCGGAGCGGATGGCATTCTGACCTACTTCGCCAAAGATATTGCCCAGAAACTCAAGCAGCAGCGTTAAGCCTTTATGACTGACAAATACGCCGTGATCGGCAACCCCATCAGCCACAGTAAATCCCCGCTAATTCATAGCGAGTTCGCCAAACAGACAGAACAGGATTTGGAATACACCGCGATTGAGGTCCCACAGGATGCACTGGAAAGTAGCCTGAGTCAGCTGCGTGATATTCTCAAACTCAAAGGCATTAATATCACCGTGCCGTTTAAAGAACAGGCCTGGCAACTGGTTGAAAATCAGTCAAACCGGGCCAAGCGGGCTGGCGCTATTAACACCCTGTTATTTAATGACGATGGTTCGATGTATGGCGACAACACTGACGGTGTTGGCCTGTGTCGGGATCTGACCGATAACAACAGCATTGAACTCAGAGGCAAACGTATTCTGCTTCTGGGGGCCGGCGGTGCCGCAAGAGGGGTGATTGAACCGCTGTTGGGTTATGACCCGCTCGAACTGTTCGTGGCCAACCGCACAGCCAGTAAAGCCCACGCACTGGCGGATCTGTTCAGTGACCTCGGTCACATCCGCGGTGGCGGTTTTGAAGACATCAAGCCATCCTATGATGTAGTGATTAATGCCACTGCCGCCAGCCTGCAGGGAGAAGTCCCGCCTTTACCCGATAATCTGCTCGCAGACAATGCGGCCTGCTACGACATGATGTACAGCGATTCCGATACCGCTTTTATCAGCTGGGCCAAACAACATGGTTCGGCAAAGGCTATTGACGGTCTGGGCATGCTGGTTGAACAGGCTGCGGAAGCATTCCGGCTCTGGCGTGGGGTTATGCCTGATACACGTAGCGTGATGGCATTGATTCGGAGTCAGCAGAGTAATTAAACGCGGAAATGCGTGATAAAAAATATCCTCATCACACTGCTCAGCCATTATTAGTTGTTGATTATGACTGCTTCTACAGTAGATGAGGATAAGGGGAAAAATTAAGCCCCACAGTGTCGATGCGACGGGGGTTCTTGAACCATTTGGTCCAAGAGGGAAACCGCATGAAGCCGGCAAACTTCCCGTCAAAGCGGGCCTGTTTTTCGACTTCCAGATTTTGGTTTCCTAAGCATTTGCTTATCGGCTCAAGACACACAGTGTCGCTGTCGAGCACCGCAGGGACATAACTAAATGATACGCAATATTAATTCGCTAAGCTCAAGTTTTTTTACAGTTCGAGCTGACGATCTTCATCCAGAAATGCACTAACCCGCTCTTTGAGCTGCAAAATTTTATTGTTCACTTTTTCCAGATCATGACTCTCATCATGCTGGATTTGAATCAGCTCGTGCGCAATATTGAGCGCCGCCATTACCGCAATGCGATCCACGCCGACCACCTTACCGCTCTGGCGGATCTTTTCCATGTTCTCGTGGACCATGCGCGCTGAAGCAATCAATGCCTCTTTTTCTTCTTCCGGGCAGGCAATCTGATATTCCTTACCCAGGATGTTGACGGTAACCGGCGAACTCATAATTCGTTATCCAATTCTTTCAGACGACTGACCATTTTTTCAATACGGTTTCGAGCCACATCGGTTTTTTCAATCAGTTGAGCCCTTTCGCTCAGCCAGGCTGCCTGTTGAGATTTGAGCAGCATATTCTCTTCCCGCAAACGGCGACTGGTACGAAGCAGCTCATCGACTTGCTGTTCCAATTGTTGAATCGCGTGTTTATCCATTTAATGTGAGTTCTTGGCTATGCGAGAATGAGAAAAATCAATTTACCCCCAACTGAAAGCCATCTGAAACTTATCTCAGGGCTGCAGATTGGGGGTAACACGGCTATAACTATAGACGCGCCCTGCCAATCGGGTCAACAACTGTCATAATAGTGGCTAATTTAGGGCCACAGCGTGATTGCAACGCCTGGCCGGCTAGTTATTAAATTCAGGACCTTAAGCTATATGTCACAACTCTACTTCCCTTCGCTTGCTCCGGATAAACAGACTGGTGATGCTCCCGCCACGCTGGCAGAACTGCAGGGTGCGCTATGCGGTCTGTTATGCATGGATTCGGTTGCCGACCGTACCAACTGGTACACACAGCTGTTTGAAGACTTCAGCCCCAGCGAGGAAGAGAAGCAGGACCTGACTCATCTGTTCGACGAAACGATGCAATCGCTGAACAGTCTGGATTTTGAGTTTGAAATGGAACTGCCGGATGACGACGCACCACTCGCCTCCAGGTTGTCGGCCATGGCTGACTGGTGCCAGGGGCTGGTTTACGGTCTGGGTACCAGTGGCATGACCAATGAAACCGACTTGTCAGATGATTGTCGTGAATTTGTGACCGATGTCATTAAAATCAGTCAGGTCAGTTTCGATGAAATTCAGGACAGCGAAGAAGAAAAAGCCAACTTCGAAGAACTGGTGGAGTATCTTCGAATGGGTTTGTTCCTGCTTTATGGTGAGCTGCAGCCGGTCGATCCGACTGAAGAAAAAAACACTGAACACTAATGCTAACCGCCGGCCTCACGACTCTGAGGCGGCCACAATAGTTAAACAGGTTTTATGTTGAAAAAAGAATTCGCCAAACGCCGCCAACGTCTGATGGAAATCATGGGTGAGGACAGTATTGCTGTATTGCCCAATGCGCCGGTTGCCCCGCGCAACCGTGATGTCGACTTTCCCTATCGCAGTGACAGTCACTTCCATTATCTGACCGGTTTTGATGAGCCGGAATCAGTGCTGGTACTGATCCCGGGCCGGGAACATGGTGAATATATCCTGTTCTGCCGCGAGCGGGATCTGGACAAGGAAATCTGGGATGGCTACCGCGCCGGGCAGGAAGGTGCGGTTGAACTGTATGGCGCCGACGACTCCTACCCCATCAGCGATCTGGATGATATTTTGCCCGGACTGCTGGAAGGCAAGGAAAAAGTCTATTACACCATGGGCAATCAGCCCGCTTTTGATCAGCATATGGTGTCCTGGCTCAACCATCTGCGTCAGGCAGCCCGCGCCGGTAAACACTCACCGCATGAAATCGTCGATCTGGAATATAGCCTCAATGAACTCCGCTTATTCAAATCCGGTGCTGAAATCAAGGCCATGCGTCATGCTGCCGAAGCCTCGGTCAAAGCCCATATCCGTGCCATGCAGTTCACCCGTCCGGGCAAATGGGAATATGAAGTCGAAGCGGAGCTGATTCATGAATTCATGAAACACGGCTGCCGCTCCCCCGCCTATCCTTCTATTGTCGGTGGCGGCGAAAACGGCTGCATCCTGCATTACATCGAAAACAGCAGCAAACTGAAAAACAATGATCTGCTGCTGATTGATGCCGGTGCCGAATACCAGTGTTACGCTGCGGATATCACCCGCACTTTCCCGGTCAACGGTAAATTTACCGAGCCGCAGCGCCAGCTGTATCAGGTCGTGCTCGATGCCCAGAAAGCCGCCATTGCAGCGGTCAAACCGGGCAATCACTGGAACCAACCACATGAAGCCGCGGTTGAAGTACTCACCCAGGGGCTGATTGATCTGGGCTTGCTGAAAGGTGAGTTGCAGCAACTCATCGACGATAACGCCTATCGCGAATTCTTCATGCACCGCACCGGTCACTGGCTGGGCATGGATGTTCACGATGTCGGTGACTATAAAATCGATGAGGAGTGGCGGCTGCTGGAACCGGGCATGGTCCTGACGGTTGAACCCGGCCTCTATATTCGTGACCCGCAGCATATTGATAAGAAATGGCACTTCACCGGCATCCGTATCGAAGATGATGTTCTTGTAACCAGGGACGGCTGTGAAGTCCTGACAGAGGCCGCACCCAAGGAAATTGATGAGATTGAGGCATTAATGGCTGAAGCCTTTTCAGCCTCAGCTGCTTGAATAAAGAGAAAGCCATGAACCAGGCCGACAGCCCGACCCGTACCAGTGACAAAGCTTTCGATCTGCTGATTGTTGGCGGCGGTATGGTTGGTGCCAGTCTCGCTGTCGCACTGGAACAGTCCTCTCTCAATATTGGTCTGGTGGAAGCGCAGCCCCTGCAAAGCAATAGCCAGCCCAGTTTTGATGATCGTGGTATCGCATTAAGTTATGGCTCTCAGCGCATTTTTCAGAGCATGGGGCTGTGGCCTGACATTGCCCCTTTTGCCACCGCTATCAAACATATTCATATCTCCGACCGCGGCCGTTTTGGCGTCACCCGCCTGTCTGCTGACAAAGAGCGAGTCCCGGCATTGGGTCAGGTGCTGACCGCAAGAGACCTCGGCCGGACCTTGAATCAACGCTTACAGCAAATGACCCGACTGAAACTGCTGTGCCCGACCCAGGTGACGGCACTGGAGCAGGATTCTGATCATGTGACCCTGACCCTGGACAACGGCGAGACGATTCGAACCCGTCTGCTTGTTGCCGCCGATGGCCGCGATTCCACCATCCGCCAGTTGTTGAATTTAGGGGCCTGGCAACAGGAATATCAGCAGACCGCCGTGACTGCCAATATCAGTACTGACAAGTTGCATCAGGGCTGGGCCTATGAACGCTTTACTGACAGCGGACCGATGGCACTGCTGCCAATGTCCGATAACCGCAGCAGTCTGGTCTGGACCGTTCGCAGCGGCGATGAGCAGGACTTACTGAACCTGAGCGATGCCGAGTTTCTTGAAAGGCTTCAACAGCGCTTTGGTTACCGGGCCGGTCGCTTTATCCGGGTCGGTCAGCGCCACAGTCATCCTCTGACGCTGATGCAATCCGATATGCCGGTACAGCAGCGTATCGTGTTTATTGGTAATGCCGCACACAGCCTGCACCCGATTGCCGGCCAGGGATTCAACCTGGGGGTTCGTGATGTGGCCGTACTGGCTGAATGCCTGGCAGATGCCGCTGATGATTGCGGTGAGATGACCCTGCTGCAACGCTACCAGAGTTGGCGCCAGAAAGATCAGGATCAGGTGGTGCAGGCGACTGACAAACTGGTGAGGTTGTTCAGTAATGACATCAGCCTGTTGGGTCATCTGCGTGGAGCGGGGCTGGCCCTGCTCGATACGCTGCCTGCAGCGAAGCATCTTCTGGCTCAGCGAAGTATGGGGCTGGGACAGAAACAACCGCGTCTGGGTAGAGGCTTAAGCTTATGAATCAGACTTTTGATATTGTCATTGTCGGTGGCGGCATGGTCGGCGCCACGCTGGCAGTTGCGCTGGCATCAGAACCCGCACTGAAAATCGCACTGGTTGAGGCGCAATTGCCTGAAGCCCCGGCCGCCGGGTCTCCATACGATCTCCGCGTCAGTGCCCTCACCCGCAGCAGCGAGACTCTGCTGACCAGGCTGGGGCTGTGGTCGCAGCTACCGGGAGAGCGCGTGAGTGCTTTTACCGATATGCGGGTCTGGGAAAATGAAGGTAGCGAGCTGCACTTTAACAGTGCCGATCTGGGCGAGCCCTGGCTCGGTCATCTGCTGGAAAACCGGGTGCTGCAAACCACCAGTCTGGCTCAATGTCAGCGTATGCCCAACATCAAAGTTATCAGCCCGGCACAGCCCAGCCATTATGCCCCCCATCAAATCACCCTGGATAACGGCGATGTGCTGCAGGCCAGGTTGATTGTCGCCGCCGATGGTGCCCAATCGCCGTTGCGTGAATGGGCAGGCATTAAGCTCAAGGGCTGGTCCTATGATCAGAAGGGACTGGTCGCCACGGTGACCACTGAGCACAGTCATCAGCATACCGCCTGGCAACGATTTTTGAGCGAAGGCCCACTGGCGCTGCTGCCACTGCCCGAGCTGAATCAATGTTCGATAGTCTGGTCACTCAATAGCAGCAGTGCCGATCGCTTGCTGGCATTGTCGGAGGCGGAATTCATTGCAGAGCTCAATGAGGCCTGCCAGCTCAAACCTGCCCGCATCACCGCCATCAGTGAACGCGCGGCTTTTCCACTACAACTGCGTCATGCTGACAGCTACATCAAACCGGGTCTGGCACTGGTGGGAGATGCCGCCCACATCATTCATCCGCTGGCTGGTCAGGGCGTCAATATCGGCCTGCTGGATGCCGCCACTTTGACCGAAGTCGTTTTGAATGCTCACCAGCATGGCCGCGATATCGGCAGCCTGCATACCTTGCAGAAATATCAGCGTCAGCGTCATGCTGATAACCTGCTGATGCAGTTCAGCATGGATATGTTCAAACGGGTATTCAGCAGCCGGCTGGCCCCGGTGAGATGGCTGCGTCAGTTTGGCCTTCGTGGCGTCAATCACAGCACCTGGCTGAAAAATCTGTTTATGCATCAGGCGGCAAGCCGCCCATTTGCCACTCCGTCTCTGAGCCAGCCCGAACATCGCCACTGACAACACCTTAGTGTGAACTGACTCTCATCCGGCATTTGACCGTCGGACCTAACAAGCCAATACTGGCTCTCAACTGTAAACGGAGAACATTTATGATTGGCTTTATTTCCCGCCAGTTCATCACCGGACTCATCACGATTCTGCCGCTGACCTTAACCGCCTATCTTATTTACTGGTTTATTGTCTCGACTGAAAAAGCACTCAGTGGCGTGATCAAATTTATTCTGCCGGATTATCTGTACTGGCCCGGTATGGGATTTATCGCTGCCCTTCTGCTGATTTTCATGATCGGTTTATTAATGCAGCTTTATGTCGTGAAGGCGCTGTTTCGCTACGTAGAACAGCTCTTGTACCACATGCCTTTAATCAAATCCGTTTACGGCGCGATTCGTGATTTTTTCCAGTATTTCTCGCCCACCCGTCAGAGCGAATTTGAACAGGTGGTTGCCGTTAAATTGGAAAACGGTATGGAATTGATTGGCTTTATTACCTTGGACAGTTCGGAATCTTTGCCCATCGAGTCTGAAGATGGTGAAGAACGGGTGCTGGTATTTCTGCCCATGAGCTACAACATTGGCGGTTACCCGGTCATGATGCCCAAAAGCCGGTTGCGGCCAGTGAACATGACCATGGAACAGGCTATGCGCTTTGTGTTGACAGCCGGTGTCGCCGGTCACAATGGCAGCCAGGACTAAATTGGCAGAAATACGACAGTCGCCGCCCGCACCACGACAGTTTTAATGATACGGCCGGTTTTCTGAGAAATGATTTCGGCCAGGTTATCCTGGGTTGCAATCATTCTGCCTATCAGGCGCTGGTAGCTCAGATTGCGCCTTTCATCCGCCAGGCTGTCACTGAGCATGAGCAAGTTACCGTCTTTATCCCGGCTTTTGGCCAGCAGCCAGGCGGCAATCTCAATATTGCGCGCGCTGTTATATAGCTTTTGCTGGTCGATGTTAGTCAGGTAAAAAAACTCAGTGTTGTTGTCATAGGAAGCCATCAGCATGCGCCGCAGTCCGACAATAAAGGCCAGTACCCGGTCGCCCTGGTAGGTCTCATCAAGGGAAAGACGCACAATATCAGTGGGCCGTTTGATATGGCTGAATTCAGCGTAGTTGAAAGTAAAAGGTCGTGAGAACGTCAGATCGACACTGGCTTTGATATCCCTGAGTTCGCGGTCGTAACGCAGCCCGGGATTACGCTTGTAAAGCTTCACCATCAGCTTTTTCAGATCACGCATGACGACCTGCTGATGCAGCTCAATGACCTCATCGATATCACTTTTTGCCAGTCTTTCAAGACCATTATTGCTGTTGCCAGAGGCAGTGACGCAGCCGGTCAACAGCAATGAAATAAACAGCAGGCTAAACCATTTCATCCAGAAACTGACCTCTGTCCATTGAGGATTGCGTCGGCAATTCGTTTATATAAAGATACTGCTGAACGGCACGTGGCAGCAGTGCTGCCTGTTCATTGTCACCGTCAAAACGACGATCACTGCTGATAAAGTCTCTGACGAAGCGGGCCTGCTGGCCATCCTGACTGCTGTTGGGCGCAATCACTACCGAAGTATTATTGGCACGCTCCGGACTCAGGTTGTTGTTATTGGCTTGCTCAACATCAAAAATGACCGGCGCCCGCGCATTGTTCCGGTTGTCGACCGGAACCAGCGGATAAAAATCAGCGGGGCGGTTACTGTTTATTTGCATGTTTGTTCATAGAGGCCGCGGCCTTGCCCTGTCGGTTTCCCGACCGGCGTGGACGACGACGCCTGCCTTCCTCTTTTCTGCCGCGGTGCTGCGCGGGTTTCTTCTCGGGCTTCACCGGCGGTTTGGGCTCAATCAGGGTTTCATCAGCGGTCGAGGCAATAGGCAGTTTGTGTTTGATATAAGTTTCAATATCAGGCAAGGAAAAAACAAATTCCTCACAGGCAAAGCTAATGGCCACGCCACTGGCACCAGCCCGCGCAGTCCGCCCGGTCCGGTGCACATAATCTTCGACATCCTGAGGCAGATCAAAGTTGAATACATGGCTTACTGCCGGAATATGCAGGCCGCGGGCAGCGACGTCTGTGGCCACCAGAAACGGGAACTCGCCATCCTGAAAATGCTGTAACAGTCGCTCGCGTTTTTTCTGTGGCACATCCCCTGACAGCAATGAGGCTTTATGACCGTTGCCTTCCAGATAGCCCCAGACTTCATCAGCCGCTTGCTTGGTATTCACGAAGATGATGCTGCGCTCGGGCTGCAGACGTTCGATCAGGGCCAGCAGTAGCGGGATTTTTTCATCATTGGCCGGATAATAAACCCATTCTTCGATGCGATCGCCCATCATTTTTTCCGGCTCGATCTGCACTTTTTCCGGGTTGTTCATATGCTCATAGGCGAGTTCACTGACCTTATAGCTAAGCGTAGCTGAGAACAGCATACCCAGACGTTTGTCCGGTGCAGGGATACGGCGCAGGAAATAACGCACATCTTTAATGAAGCCCAGATCAAACATGCGGTCAGCCTCATCCAGCACCATCGCCTCAATGAATTTCAGGCTGAACACGCGCTGCTTGTGATAATCCAGCAGCCGTCCCGGAGTGCCGACCAAAACATCGCAGCCTTCATTCAAAGCATCACGCTGCTTCTGGTAATCCTTGCCGCCGTGCGCAATCGCAATGCGCAAATTGGCTTCGGTGTTGAGCAGTTTGGCATCTTTCATGATCTGAATCGCCAGTTCGCGCGTTGGTGCCAGAATCAGGGCGCGCGGTTGTTTGCCGTCCCAGTTTTCAGGCGGCGCAGTTTCAAGCCGCCGCTGAACAGTAGCCAGCAAAAACGCGATGGTTTT
>JABURN010000067.1 GCA_014762585.1 Methylophaga sp. | reverse complement strand
TTGATGCTTAAGACACAACTGGATAATCGCTTCACCAAAACGGTGGGTTTGAATGAAAGCTTTCCAATAGAGAAGGTGATTGCAAACACCGCGTTCTGGCTGATCATGATATTCGGCCTGATCACCTTCTTCGATAGACTGGAACTGGATTCTGTCACCCAGCCACTGAATGCCTTACTGACAGAAATCTTTATTTACCTGCCTAAACTGGGCGCGGCAGCCGGGTTACTGATCATTGCCTGGATTCTGGCCTCCTTACTGGAGAAGGGTATAGAAAAAGCCTCCTCAATGGCCAAGCTTGATGAGCGGCTGAATAATCTGGAAGAAGGCGGCGAACAGCTTTCTGTCAGCAAGTCATTCTCCAGGGCCGGTTACTGGCTGGTATTTTTGTTATTCCTGCCAATGGTGCTGGGTGTGTTGCAGATGGAAAGCCTGGTCACGCCACTGCAGGATATGTTTACCAAGCTGTTCAGTTATCTACCCAACATCATTTCTGCAGCACTGATATTTGCAGTCGGTTATTTCGTTGCCCGTCTGGTCAAACAGGTCGTGACCAGTCTTTCAGCGGCGGCAGGTATCGACAAATTCAGTGAAAGAGTGGGACTGGAAAACAAGTTTTCATCATTGCTGGGTACGGTGGTTTACACGTTTATCCTGCTGCTGGTGATTGTGCAGTCGCTGGATGCACTCAAAATCGCAGCAGTGTCGATGCCAGCGCAGAACATGATCCAGATGATCTTTGCAGCCATTCCGGGCATTTTGGCCGCTGCGCTGGTGATTGGTATTTCCTACTATATCGGTAAACTGGTCGCGCAACTGGTGACTGATCTGCTGACTGCATCCGGGTTTAATAAAGTCATTTCAAACCTGGGCTTTGAGATGAAAACTGAGCGTACCCCGAGTCAGTATGCAGGTAACCTGGTGTTACTGGGTGTGATACTTTTTGCGGTTCTGGGTGCGACAGAGCTCTTGAATTTTGATCCGCTCAGCCAGTTGGTGACGGCCATGATCGAATTTGCGGTACAAGTCATTCTGGCCGCCGTGATTCTCGCTGTGGGTATTTTTGTCGCCAAGAAAGTCAAATCACTGATTACTGAGGCAGGCTTGCCCAATGCGGCAGCTTCGCTTGCGAGCGTCGCCATTCTGTTCCTGACAATTGCCATGGCTTTACGCCAATTGGGGCTCGCTCAGGATATTATCAACATTGCCTTTGGTCTGATGTTAGGTGCAGTTGCTGTAGGTACGGCTCTGGCGATTGGCCTCGGCAGTAAAGATATTGCCGGCCGAGAGGTCGAGACCATGCTGGAAAAACTAAGGAAGTAACTACTCACATACCCTGCCTGCGACAGTGGGCAGGGTTTACCAGCACAATCAATAATGACGCCTGTTCATTCTGCGTCATTTCAACATGGAAACGCGGAAAGCGTTTCATTCAAGCTCGCAATGAGCCGGGTTTTCGCGACCCGAAGTCAATGCCCAATCTGCATTGCCATGCATTGAAACAAGCGCTGATGCATGCCTGTCATTTTCAAAATCAGAGGAAGCATGATGTCCGAAACCAAAAACAGAACAAAAAACCCTGACAAAGGCTATGTCGCCTTTCTGGGCTGGAGTCTCAATGCGGTCGAAGCAGCGGAAAAATTCGACAGACGCTACGTGGTCGTAGCGCCCGACTGGGCAGAAGAATATTGCGAGACGCATAACATTCCCTATATCAAGTGGAATTTCGAGCGTCTCAATGATCGCTCAATGGAAATCGCTCAAACGCTGAAGGAAAAGGGCGTGGATGTCGCTATTCCGTTGTTCGAGGAAACTGTGGAATGGGCCGGGGCAATCAACTCAGTATTGCTGGATAACCCCAAACTGTTTGGCCAGTCCTTGTTACTGCGCGACAAGGCCTTAATGAAACGCCGTGCGCAGCTGGGCGGTATTCGGGTGGGCATTTTTGAAGAAGCCCATGACAAAGAGGATGTGATTCGTTTTCTGAAACGGGTGAACCAGACCCTGCTTAAACTGGATGGTGACCCCAATGACCCCATTCACCTGAAAGCTTTTGATAAAGCCGGTTGTCTTGGTCACCGGGTCATCCGCACACCGGATGAAGTCGATATGATTCCCGATGAGGAATTCCCGGTACTGATGGAATCCCACCTGGATGGCTGGGAATTTGCTGTTGAAGCCTGGGTACATGACGGCAAGATTCAGTTTCTGAATATCTCCGAGTACGTGACTTTGGGCTATTCGGTATTTGTGCCGGCTTCACCGGAACTGGAAAAATACCGACCGCAGATCAAGGCACAGATTGAAAAGCTGATCAAAACCTTCGATATCGATTTCGGCTTTATTCACCCCGAGTACTTTGTCACCAGTGATGGCGAGATGTACTTTGGTGAAGTGGCCTATCGCCCCCCCGGCTTCAAAGTATTTGAATTACTGGAGCAGGCCTACGGTTTCAATGCCTATCAGGGGCTGATCCTGTCTTTCGATCCGAAAACCAGCCAGGAAGAGATTGACGACTTCTTCCCGGAAGAAGTGGTCGACGCCAAAGGCCATGCCGGTTGCTTCGGGGTTTACCCACGACGCCGGGTGGTCAGCAAGCTGGAAATTCCGGACGAAACCGAGGGGCATGCCTATTTTAATTACCATGAGCTGACCGCGCCGCTGGAAGAGACAGTGACCAAGCGCACCGCCTTTGGTACCCATTGGGGTTTGGTATACTTTTTCGGCAGCGACGCAGAAACCATGCGTGATCTATTGAAACATCAAGAGTCGCTGGACTTTTATGTGTAAAGCACCAGCGGTGCGATAAGGAACCGGTTTGGTTGAAACAGCTAGTCAAGCCAATACCATTGAGATGACACAACCGCATCTGGTGGAGAGGCTGGAAGACGCCATCACGGCACTGGATGAGGCGCCTGACTTTTCCAAGGCGACCAAAGTGCGCCGCCTTTATGATACGGCCAAACGGATCATTCAGTCGGAAGGCGGATGTGAGCTGCTTGAGCGCTATATTGAGCGGATCGAGCGGGCTGGTCTGTTCAAGAACACTGACTATGCCCAGCCACAGATTCTGGTCCCCTCGCTCAGTGTCCATGCGCTGAAAAGCCCGGATGCCGACACGGTGTTGATTGAGGCCTTGAGTGATTTGCGTCTGCTTGCCGTGGCCAGTGGCGCATATCGACATGAGGCGATTTCTGCCGAGCAGGCGCATCATCATCTGACGCATATTCTTGCCGTCAATCTGCAGATGCTGTTTTCGGTGCCCAGCGAAGCGGAACGCGAAACACAGGGCAAACTGGCAAAAATCAGCCGTAATCTGCTGCAGTACCTGGCTCAGCGTATCGGTTACGAATACATTATTGAACAGCTGATCGATGAGATCTGGCGAATTCTGCAGCAGCGGCCGATTCAGGTTGATCAGATTAAACAGATGGTCACCCAGATCGCGATTTGCCAGCAAAATCCGGACATTGATCTGGGGCAGAGTGGGCATGGTGCGGATCGCCTGATCAGTAGCCTCTATGGTGCAACGCAGGCGTCAAGGGAAGATCCCGGCGTGGCAGTCTACCTGTCGCGGCTGGAGACCATGGATGCACCGACATTGCAGTATGAGGCAACCGGCTTTGCACGCGCCATGCATGACACCGGTCTGGTGTCGCCCTATCACGCAGTATTACTGCGTTTTGTTTCTGACAATAGTGACCACTTGCTCTCAGAGGCGTTGGGCCTGTCATCAACGGGACGGGACTGCCTGTTAAGTTTCATTGATCTGGTGCGGGCACTGATTGATAAGGCGGTTCACCCTGAGTCTGCGCAGGCGATTTACGGCCTGTCATTACTGCTCGAACGTTGTATTTTGTATCAGCCAGCCGTCGCTCCCTCATTGTGGCGGCAACTGTCGCTCACATTATCAGCCGAGGCCAGTCAGCGTTTGAGTCTTCTGTTCGGGGATCAGCCGACACCTGAAGCACGCCTTCTGGGCGGTGTCCTTTGTGTACTGGGACTGCCACTGGGCGTTGGGCAGGGTAATAATCCAACCTGCCAGTCGGCCAGGGCGATATCGATGTGGGCTTACAGCGATCCTGATTATCTTCTGCAATTGGTGGTCAGCGCGGCGCGTGATAATGAAGTCATCATGCACTTCGAGGGGCAGTCGATTTCATCCCGGGATAGTGTGGCCGGTATTGCCAAGGAATTGCCGATGGATCTCGATCCGGTATCCCTGATTCTGGTCCCGCATCTCGATCGCATCTATGCTGAGATGGGCAGGCGCTGTGCAGATAGGGAGGGCGATCCGCACCGCTGGGTCAACCCCGAATTTCACGGCTGGTGGTGCGGCCGGGGCTTTGCCATCAATGTCGATGTGGCCACCGGCAAATTGCATCAGCTGCAAGACTTTCTGAGAAAGTTTTATGCCAGTTACCATCCTTTCTATAACGGCAATCAGCCGCTGATTCATCCACAGCCGGCGGGTGTGGCGATTACCGATAGTGCGATGCGCTTTATTGGCTGGCATGCAATCACGATATTGCGGGTGGCGCTGGACCAGGAAAATGTCATGCGGGTGTATTTCTATAATCCGAACAATGACAGTGGTCAGAACTGGGGAGACGACATTCTGGTCAGCACGGCCGGGAATTCCGAGCGTTCCGGCGAAGCATCATTGCCTTTCGAACAGTTTGCCTCACGTTTATATATCTTCCACTTTGACCCGCTCGAACCCGGCATGATGGGGTCTGTCCCCCCCGAGGAGCTGGAAGCCGTTTCCGAGCGCATTATTAAAAGCTGGGGAGCCAACCGGGTGTGAGGCTCTGCACCTTCGTACATTAACGTAGATTTCACTTATTCCATGTTGCCCTGTGTCGGTTTGACAGCTCAGTCCGGGTCCAACAGAATGAACCGGACTTACCCGAGCGCCCGAGCGTCTGCTGTTGCCAGTCGTACCAACTGAAATAACCAAATAAGAAGGAAGCGAATGATGGCCACTGCCGAATCGCCAAAAGCGGCGAAATCGACTGTACTGATCCCCGTATTTCTCCCTGCTGTTGTTGTCACTCTATTGCTGGTGGTTGGCACCATCAGCAATCCCGAGCTTGCCGGACGCGCTTTTGATCAAACCCTCGCTTACCTGACCCAGAACTTTGGCTGGTTCTATATGCTGGCGGTGGCGTTTTTCCTGGTCTTTATTGTGGCGCTGGCGGTCTCACCCTGGGGTCGCATCAAACTGGGACCTGATCATGCGGCGCCACAGTATAGTTTCCCGGCCTGGTTTGCGATGCTGTTCTCAGCGGGTTACGGCATAGCCTTGTTGTTCTTCGGTGTGGCCGAGCCGGTGCTGCATTATTCAACGCCGCCTCAGGGGGCGCCTGAAACCATTGATGCCGCCAAGCAGGCGATGCAGATTGCCTTTTTCCACTGGGGCTTCCATATCTGGGGGATATACGGCCTGACCGGCCTGCTGCTGGCTTATTTCGCTTTCCGACATGGTTTGCCGCTATCGATGCGGTCTGCTTTGTATCCGATCATCGGTGAGCGAATTCACGGGCCTATCGGCCATACCGTGGATGTGGTGGCGATTCTAGGGACTTTATTTGGTATTGCAACTACGCTGGGGCTGTCGGTGGCCCAGATCAACGCCGGAATGAATTATCTGTGGTCATCAATTCCGGTTAGCACCACGGTACAGGTGATCACCATTGCCTTTATTACCGGCCTGGCGATCTTTTCGGTCGTCGCCGGCATGGATAAGGGCGTTAAAAGACTCTCTATCCTGAATATGGTGCTGGCGGTGGCGCTGATGAGCTTTGTGTTTATCGCCGGCCCCACCGTCAATATTCTGGAAGCCTTCCTGCAGAACACCGGCAGTTACCTCAATAATATTGTTGAGCGCACCTTCAACCTGCAGGCCTATTCCAGAAGTGACTGGATTGGTAACTGGACCCTGTTTATCTTCGGCTGGACCATTGCCTGGGCACCGTTTGTGGGCCTGTTTATCGCTAAAATCAGCCGTGGCCGGACTATCCGTCAGTTTGTGTTCGGTGTGCTGCTGGTGCCGACGATATTCACCTTCCTGTGGTTCTCGATATTCGGTGATACCGCGCTGCATATGATTATGAATGAAGGCTACAAGGCGCTGATCACCGAAGTGCAGCAGGATACGGCGATTGCGCTATTCAAGCTCTATGAACAGCTGCCTTTGACCTCGATCGTCTCGTTTATCACCGTGATACTGATCATGACCTTCTTTGTGACTTCATCGGATTCGGGCTCGCTGGTGATTGATTCGCTGGCTTCCGGCGGTGCCAGTGCAACACCTGTCTGGCAGCGTGTATTCTGGGCCTCGCTGGAAGGGCTGCTGGCCGCGGCATTGTTGATTGCCGGTGGGCTCGGTGCCTTGCAGACGATGAGCATCACCAGTGCGCTACCGTTTGCCATCATCCTGGTGCTGGCAGCGATAGGCATGTGGCGGGCGCTGATCATAGAAGGCCATCGTGAAGTGAGTTTGCAGGCACATATGCAGTCGGCGGGACCAGCCAGTAAACGTGGCTGGCGGCAGCGTCTGTCAGGCCTGATTGATTATCCCGGTTATGATGAGGTCGCAGATTTCATTACCAACAACGTGCATCCGGCCATGCGTTATGTGGAGGAAGTCATCAAGGAAAAAGGTTGGCCGGTGGTCGTGGCTCACGATGAAACCCATCACCGGGCTTATATCGAAGTGGTGCTCAAGGACCAGCTCGACTTTATCTACGATATCCGTATGCGGGCCTATGCAAGACCGAGTTTTGCCTATCCTGAGCGGCCCAGAGACCCGGACGGGGATGAGCGCTATTACCGTGCCGAAGTCTTCCTGCGCCGCGGTGGTCAGCAATACAACATCTATGGCTACGAGGAAGAGGAAATCATCGAGGATATCCTGCACCAGTTTGAGAAATATCTGCACTTCCTGCACATCTCCCCCGGCATTCTGCCGTGGAAGATGCAGGAACATGACGATATGCTCAATGGCGAGTCTTTAGACCACGAGCAGGATAAGCACTAGAAACCAAAGTGGTAGCGAAAGCCGGCGGCAAAGACTTTGCCGCCGCTGATGCCACTGTTAAAGCCGGCTAGACCTTCCTGTTTGCCGGTTAAGGCGGCGGTTTCCTGTTCCTGGTAATACTCGGCAAACAGGATCAGGTTTTCCTTGAACTGGTGATCGATGCCCAGATGCAGCACGCTCTCGCCGTAGGATTCGACATCCGCGATCATCGCCTTGTAGGTAAACTTGTCGTGACGGTATTCGGTGTAGAGGTTGAAGGCCTCGGCACCGTCACCGAAGAAACTATTTGGGTTGTCGGTATCGGTGGTTTCATATTTGAATACCACGCTCCAGTTATCAAAGCGCTTGGCCGCTGAAAAACCGTAAAGCCGATCTTTGTATCCATCGGCATTGCCGCGATCATCCATGCCTATGGCCAGCACCGTGCCGTTATAGCTGTAGCGGGCAAAAGCCTGAATCCGGCGATCATCAATCCGTGATGGAGAACGTTCATTGCCGGCTGCCGAGGAATAAGACCCGCCAAAGCTGAAGCCTTTCATGGTCGGGCTGACGTAACTCAGCGTTTCCTTGACGCGAAACGTGGTGTAGGTGGCAAAGCCGCTGTAGAAGGTGCTGAACTGGTCCACCGGGTAGGTGATGGTGTTGTAATATGGCATCCACTGCTGACCGGCCACCCAGGTGCCGATGGGGGATTCCAGACCGAGGCGGGCGACCCGTAAATCTTCCCGGTCATCACGGCCGGCGCCACCCTGATCATAAGGGTCGCCGAAACGGAAATTGGCGGTATCAAACGGTACTTCCAGCTGACCAAACAGGCGGTAATCTTCAGAAAAACGGTAAGCCGCGTTGACCCCGACCCGGGAAAACGCATCGCGCAGACCACGGTAATCATTCATGGCGGCTTCATTGTCGGGATGCACCGATTCCGCCTGCATGCGCAGTGACAGATAAAAATCGTAACGAAAGGGGTCGTTTACTTCAGCCTCCTGGGCCGATAGCGGGGGAGTAAAAAGACTTAGAGCGAGGGATGATAATGTCACGGCGCTGTAGGTCTTGGTAAAGCTCATATATTCTCCTGTTTCTTGAGCGGGTTCTCCATGGGTGATTAAAAAGTGAAACGCCGCCGGTAGCCCGGGGCGGTATTTTGATGCCGGTTTATTGCCAGCCGTGTTGCCAGCTTTCGCAGTCTTTCAACTGGCGCCAGTCGATGTGATAGATTTTTTTGCTGATGACGGCCTCTAACTGGCAGTCTGTGATTCGGCCCTGTTCGTCGCGGACGACTTTTGTGACCATAAAATGCTTTTCACGGTTCAGAGGCTTTCGTGCAGTCCATTTCGACAAGGCCAGTTTGTTGGTATGTATCTGATTCATCGCGGGCACTTAAATCAAACGAATCACAGATTATTCACAAAGGCAGTGATAACTAAGTGAAAATTGTCACAGTCAGCACGACAGACTTCAATCCACAGCAGCAATTTAAGTACAGGCGAAAGCAATGGACAGATCCTTACAGGATTTACGCAAAACCTATGAAAAAGGTCAGCTGGATGAAAATGAAACCGCCAGCGAGCCCTATGACCAGTTTCGAAAATGGTTCGATGAGGCGCTGAAATACGGCTTTTTCGAACCTAATGCGATGACACTGGCGACCGTCGATGAACGCGGTCGTCCCGCCTGCCGGCCGGTGCTGATTAAAGATTACGATGCCAACGGCATTATCTGGTTTTCCAATTACCAGAGCCGAAAAGGTCAACACTTGGAACAGAACCCTTTCGCCGCCTTGCAGTTTTACTGGGCGGAACTGGAACGCGTGATCCGCGTTGAAGGTCGGGTTGAAAAGGTTGCGACCGAATTGTCCGATGATTACTTTAACTCACGTCCGCTCAGCCACCGTATCGGTGCCTGGGCTTCTCCCCAGAGCCAGGTTATTGCCGGTCGCAAAACGATCGTTGCCAATGCAGCACGCTATGGCGCTGAATATGGTCTGCATCCACCACGACCACCTCACTGGGGTGGTTACCGCCTGATCCCGGATTACTGGGAATTCTGGCAGGGCCGGCCGTCGCGTTTACATGATCGCATTGCTTACACCCTGACTGAGGAAGGCGAATGGCTAAAACAGCGTCTGGCACCGTGATGGCGATGAAATAAATTCAAGCGTGTCACATTCGCACCGACATACTGAGTAAGTGATGTGGTTTCAGCTTCTCACTTATTCACCTTCTGTTATTCATTAAGCTGGGTTGTCGCCCGGCTTCTTTTTACCCACAAAAAAGCCCATCCGGAGATGGGCTTTTTGTCAGGCTGACCAACTTAATAGTTGGTATTTTCTTCCGCGCTTTCGTCAATCGCGCTACCTGCCGCTTCCACATCTTCACCCGCACCTTCGATGGTGTTACAGGCTGAGACGGCAAAAGCAATGGTCAGTCCCAATACAGCTGATGTCATGAATTTCATAAACATCTCCTATTTGGTTTGAGAAAAAAGTCAGGAAGCTTCCCTGACACGAGGATTTCTTACAGGTTTATTCAGCGGCGTCTTCAATGGCGTCACCGCCTGCTTCGATATCTTCGCCGGCACCTTCAATGGTGTTGCAGGCTGAGACAGCAAAGGCAATAGTCAGTCCCAGAATGGCTGATGTCATAAACTTCATATGCACCTCCTTTTGGCTTCTAAACAAAGGGCTTTTAGAGCCATGAAATTAAACAATCGAAGTTTTGATTTATTCTTTCAAAACTAATGGTTTTCATTACTTACGATGGCATCAATGGTTAAAAGTTCACTATCGATTTCACATTTTTACTGAAATGATTTTCTGCCATTGTTCGCTTTATTCATTCGATCATTGAGTGTGTTATGGTGGAAATGAATCATTGAAAAGTTGCTTTTTAATAGCTGTTTCAATTCATCCAACTGCGACTCAGTTCGCAGTTAAATAATCCTTATCTGAACCAATGTCTGACATGCGTGTCACGACAGTAGAGGAAAAACGGTTCCTCAGAACCACCGTTAAGACTTGTTCTCATGGAGGTGTGAAATGCAATCAATGTTTGAATCCAAAACATACTCAATGCTGGCCCGGATACTCATTCTGATGTTTGCCCTATCCAGCTTCGGCCTGCTGGCTGCCTGCGACAATGAAGGGCCAGCTGAGGAAGCTGCTGAAGAAATGGGTGACGCGATGGAAGATACCGGTGACGCTATTGAAGATGCTGCTGATGAAGCAGAAGATGAAATGCAGTAATACGCGTAACAGGATTTTGAACTTTTAATTTTTTCTCAAGGAGGTTTACTCATGGCGACTCAATCGAACGAGCAAGACCTACAAGAGCAGATCAAAGCGCTCCGTAATGATTTCAGTGAGCTGACTAAAACAATGAAAAAGCTGTCCGAAGACTATGCCACGGAAGGCCAGAACAGAATACGTCAGACGGCAGAACAGGCCCGTCAACAAGCCCGGGACACCGCAGATCAGGCCAGAGGCTATGCACGGGATGCGGCACATCAGGCCCAGGAAGGGGTTGAAAATCATCCTTTCAGCAGTCTGGCTGTCGCCTTCGGCGTCGGCATGCTGATCGGCAAAATTCTTGACAGATAGGACCTGACAGGATGACTGCAAATACGCGCATGAGTTGGCGCTCCAGACTTCAATACAGCACGATAGCTGTGGTGCTGACACTCATGATTGGCTTTCTGGCCCTGGTGTTTGTCGGTGTGGCGGTGTTTCTGGTGCTGGCAGAGCATTATCCCAGCTCTCTGGCAGCACTGATCACCGCCGGCAGCTATCTCGCTCTGGGTTTGCTGGTCACGGGTGTGGCGATTCTGATCAATAAACCGCCACGGCCTGCGCCACGCAAAACGGTCGAGCAGCCGGATGATGAAGTGGAAGCGTTGACGCAATGTCTGCAGAATCCGGCACTGGCTGATTACATCAAAAAGCATCCCGGTAAATCGCTGGCCACGACACTGATTGCTGGTGTTGTGGTGGGTTACAGTGATGAGGCCCGGGCATTGCTGAAGTCTTTCAGTCAAGGCTTGTCAGATAACAACTGATCTCGCTGAATGGATTCAGAATAATCCTGACCGTGACAGGGAAAGACACCGTGTCAGTGAGGAAAAATAGATTTTAGGCTGGGATTCTCAGCGAAGATTAAAGTTTTCCTCAATCTTTATTGAGCAGGGACATGTCGACTGGGAAGTCGGGCATTACAGCTCTTAGTCATCATGTATCAGGGTCAACGCTGAGTGACTGCATGCTTTGACGAGAAACCCGGCCTCACGGCCGGGTTTTTTATGTCTGGAACTCAGCTTGCCAGCGTTTGGAACTGATTCGCCCGTCCCAGAAGATCGGTTGCCAGCGATTGTGTCTCGCGACTCTGATTAACCGAGTCTTCAATTGTTGCAATCATTGTGCTGTTGGTATCAAACAGCTCATGCATGGTCTGACTGATTTGAGCTGATACCACGCTCTGTTCTTCCATCATCTCGGCAATTTGCCGGTTAAGTTTATTGATGGCTTCTGAACGCGCTTCGGCCTCACGCATTGTCTCACTGCTGGAATTGACACTGCTGATCGCCTGTTTACCACTATCATGACAAGCGCCAATCTCGCTGATAACAACTGTCACCGAGGTATCGATTTTCTCAGCCGTATTCATGATGGATTCAGTCGCCTGCTTACTTTTTTCTGCCAGCTGCCTCACCTCTTCCGCCACCACCGAGAAACCACGACCGTGCTCACCTGCCCGTGCAGCTTCAATAGAAGCATTGAGCGACAACAGACTGGTCTGGTTGGAGATTTCGGTAATAAGCTCAATGGCCGCGTTGATCGAGGCGATATCATTGCTCAGTCCATCGAAAGTAGACTCCACTCTATCCAGCTTGTCGATGAGTTCACGGACCTCTGTGACACTGTGTGTCGCGTGCTGTCCGGCTTTCTGCAGAATGTCACGACTGTCGGAAGAGAGAGTAGATGCCTTGCTGGTGTGATTGGCGACCTCAGCAATGCTTTGATTCATTTCTTCGGTTGCTGTCGCCACTGACTCAATACGCTGGTTCTGTTCGGTTAGTGCGGCGAAATTCGACTCAGAAATCTCCACACCTCTGGTGGCATAGCTGCCCAGGTTGTTTCCAGCCTGTTTAAAGTGATTGATGGTGTCACTGATTAGATCGTAAAAGTGCTTCAGAGAGCCGATAAAAGCGTGGTCATTCGTTGATCTGGCCGTCATTTCCGCGAATTCAATGGTCAGATCACGATGTTCCGCGGCATACTGCATAGCGGCCATAACCTGATTAGACAACATGAACTGGCGATGCATGCGCAGACAGAAATACATCAGCACAGCCGCTTCGAAGATGACAAAGGCTGCATGGATAAAAAAGGTTTCCCAGTCGCAGGTCTGACCGTAGACCATAAAAGGAATGCCCGCCAACTGCACGCCGGCAGTCTGCACCGGAACAGCGATGGCGTGGTGAACAGCAATCACCAGCGCCGCCAGCAGAACCATCCGGTAATCGCGCCAGATAATCACAAAAGCCAGCGCCACAAAAATGTGAAAATGCATTTCAAGCCGGCCGAACTGCTGCATGATTAGAATCATCGACATCAACATCAGGCTGATCGTCATGACTGAACGCGACAACAAAGTGCCGGGCAGTGTCTGATAGGCAAACCAGCTTGCGATAACGGCAAGCGTGGCTGGCACCGCCCCCTGGAAATGGGTACCAAAACCGGCAGGCACCAGCCAGTAAATAAAAGGCAGATGTGCCAGCAGGATGAACAGAACCAGACGGTCACTGCCTTTGAGATCTTCTTTTTGCCGGTGCTGAGTATCAGCCTGAAAAGGTGTTGAGAGGTTAGCCATTTAAGACTCCTGTCTTGAGCCGATGAATGTCGCTGATGATGTCTTCAGCATCGGGAGAGGGATAGGTCAGAAGGGTCTGAGTGGGAGTGTGATAAACATAAAGGTGCCCCGCATGCTGTGGAGCTTTAGCGCGGTTGTCACGTATCTGTTCATATCGGGCCAGTAGTGACCAGCTAGCAGGTAATTGATGGTCCAGTAGCATTGGCTGAATGCCAGTAACTTCTGCATAGCGAGTCATTAATGCTGAGACATCCTGATCAGCCTGAATTGACAAGATAACCAGTCCGACCCCGCCAAATGTGTTATCAAGCACTTCTTTACTGAGCATCAGGTTGGCCGGACAGCGGTCAGCGCAATGGTTGAATGCCGGAACAATCAGCTGAATGTCATCAGTGACTGGGTGTGATTGGGGCAGCGTCAGTCCGACTTGATGAGAATAGCCGTGAAATCCGGTGAAATAATGATTGAGTCTTTCAGACCAGGCGAATGAGGAGAACGCCAGAAGCAGCGTGATACTGCACAGCAGGACGCCGGCCCACAGTTTTATTGTTTTCAGCAACATGATAAAAGCTAAACCCTGAGAATTTTTTTCTTCATAACTGGTCTCTGTTGCCTCTTGTGCGCGAAATCCACCTTTAGTTTTCGCATTTATGAAAAAATATAGGGTGCACTTTAATAGTGCGTAAGTGAAATTACTGTGAGGGAAGCAGTAAATCTAAGTTACTGAGATAAAAGTAGAATGAATCGATAACTAGTCACAAAGCGCAGCAGTGCCGCACTCAGTTTTCACTTCAGGCTTGAAGTCTCCGGTCACTTGCTTGTTATACTCAACACAAGTCAGAAACAGGTTTTTCTATGTCAGAATTTTCATCATTAACGAGTGGTTGCAGTCAGTGTCTGGATACTAACGGGACAGAAATTGATTTCTCGATGGCATTCCAGCCGATTGTCGATATTGATGAGAAAAAGATATTTGGCTACGAGGCACTGGTTAGAGGACCAAATCAGGAGTCGGCCGGCTTTATCCTGGACAAGCTGAACGACAAAAACCGTTATTATTTCGACCAGGCAATCAGAGTTAAAGCTATCCGAACGGCGGTGGCATTAGAACTCGATTCAGTGCTGTCTATTAACTTTTTTCCCAACGCGGTCTATCGTCCGGAAACCTGCATCAGAACAACGCTAAACGCCTGTGAAGAGTTCGGTTTCCCGATTGAAAAAATCATGTTTGAGGTGACCGAGTCAGAGCGAATTGAGGATCGCCAGCATCTGAAAAATATCTTTGATTACTACAATCAAAAAGGCTTTATTACCGCGATTGATGATTTTGGTGCCGGTTTTTCCGGTCTGAACCTGATCTCAGACTGGCAACCCAATATCGTCAAGCTGGATATGAACCTGATTCGGAATATCGATAAGGATCAAACCCGTCAGCATCTGGTGAGTTCGGTGATTGATTTTGCCCACAAGGTGGGTATCAGAATAATCTGTGAAGGCGTGGAAACCGTTGAAGAATTGGCTGTGCTGCAAAAAATGAATGTCTCTTTGTATCAGGGTTATCTGTTCGCCAAGCCTGCCTTTGAGGCTTTACCGGAAGTTGATTTCACCAAGCTGGGACTGGACTAACTCAGACGCATATTGCCGGCACGCAGTCGGCTGACATCGAGGAAGGTTTCAAAAAACACCTTTGCCTGACGACACAACTGATCAATCGTGTCGGACTCCATCATGTCTTCGAACAGGTCATAGACAGTGCGATAGTCTCGTAGACGATTCTCTGGTATGTAGCGTAAAGCCATGCTCCAGTCGCTGAAGGCTCTTTTTTCTATCTGGTCATTACATAATAGATGGATGTCATGATGGCGGTTGTCACCAACGATTGAGCCGTAAATGAAATCGACGGAAGCTTTGCTGCCCTCGAGATACTGCAGGATGTTGCCGTCGTGATATATCAGACAGCCGGTGACACCGAAGTGAGTATTTTTGTGGCGAGCCTTCCGCATCAATTGATCCAAATCCTCAGCTGATAATAGTTCGACAGCGGAGCTGGAGTACATGATTTTGTGGATGGACTGGCTCATTGGGCATCACCGTTGATGTTAAGAGGGGCAAGCATAAGTCATGCTATGAAAGCCTTATTATCGGCAAAGTTCATTCACACATTAACAAAATATGCTCATGCTCACCACGCATAGCAATGGTGCGGCATACAGCCGGCTTCGTCATCACATATTTTTGATGTCCTGAGATTATGATGATAGAGCCAAAATCCTATTTCAGGAGTTCATCATGCGTGCCTTAATTTTGCTTACGTTGTCATTTTTTGTCTCACCGCTCTGGGCCAAAGACTGCCCGGATTTTCTTAATTATGACCTGCCCAGGCTACATACCAACGACACCGTCAACCTCTGCGAGGTTGCCAGTGGTAAGCCCTTACTCATTGTAAACACTGCCAGTCATTGCGGCTTTACCCGCCAGTTTGAAGGGCTGGAAGCGCTGCATCAGAATTACAAAGACAGGAACCTGATGGTGGTGGGATTTGCCAGCAATGACTTTAATCAGGAAGCTAAAACCGAAGAAGAAGCGGCGCGCGTTTGCCGTGAAAACTTCGGGGTGACCTTCACCATGATTGCGCCGAGCTACGTCAAAGGCCA
Organism: Methylophaga sp.; assembly: GCA_014762585.1. GTDB lineage: Bacteria > Pseudomonadota > Gammaproteobacteria > Nitrosococcales > Methylophagaceae > Methylophaga. The sequence continues at coordinate 3,143 of JABURN010000067.1, read as the reverse complement.
GCGGGCTAATCCGGTATTTCGCGAAATCAATCGCCAGAGCGAAGCCCCCGGCTGGAATTTCAACAAGTACCTGATAAGTCCCGAAGGCAAAGTGGTGAAGCATTTCAGTAGCCGTATAGAACCGGATGATGAATCCCTGACCGATGCCATAGAAGATTTGCTCTGAAAGACCGCTTTCCATTAACAGCCGTAAAGGGTGATGCTGTTCACATTTTATGGCTGTTGGTGTTTAATAGCCGTTAAGGACTTTGTTGACTGAAACAAATCATGCAAGCGGCTGATACGCTGTTTGATAAACAGGCGCTAAACAGCTGTAAAGTAAGCGATATTGAGTTGACTTGCGCTCAATAACCATCGATACTTCAGTTACAAAGCATTTCACGCAAGTGAGTCGGCATTTCAGGGAGAAATGGATGATGACGGAAGTGACGCACCAGGCGGCCCTCGGGTCGACTTTTCCCCCGACAGTCTTATGTGGGTCAGACCGACCTCATGATGCTGTGTCCGGCCTTGTTTCCAGGCTATTTTTGACACCGTTTAACGGAGAGGCATCAGGATGATTAATTTATGCCGTTTGGGTTTGCCACTGCTCGCCACGCTGGTGGCAGCCGGGTGCAGTCCAATCCATAACACCGTCGGACCGGACAAAGAACGTTCAGATTTACGTGAGTCGGTTGAAGCACCCTACCAGCTTAGCGGCGCTGAATCACCATTTTGTGAAGTGCCACCGATGCAGATTCCGGAAACACCCAAACTCGTTACTGCACCAGAACCCTTCTCTGCCAAGCTTTTTTTCCTATTGGATAAAACAGAGTTCATTGAAGAGTCCAAAGTGGAGTCCAGAGAAATCTATCAGGAAATTCTGGATCGCGAATTCAGTGAAATCGTGATTAGTGGTCACACCGATACTTCTGCATCAAACGCGTACAACGAAGCCTTGTCGCTGCGACGTTCGCAAAAAGTGCGTCAGGATCTGATTGACTATGGTGTTCCTGCTGAGAACATCCGAATCTCTGCCGAGGGTGAATATCGACTACTGGTAACTACCCCGGATGACACGGTTGAAGTAAGAAATCGTCGCGTCGAAATTAACGCACGCTGATTGACGGAGTTGAGCAATGGTACATAAATTCAAGCTGCTGACATTAACGGCTTCTCTCATGGGCGCGACCATGCTGATGGCTCAGTCCGCCACGGCGCAGAGCCTCACAGAAGCAGTCGATAAAACAGTCAAAAGTAACCCTAACGTGCTGGCAGATGCGAACTTTCGCCGCAGTGTCGATAAGACCATTGATCAGGCGCGGGCCGGTTACTACCCACAGGTTGATTTAAACCTGGGGATAGGCAAGGAGCGGGCAGAAAACAATTCCACCGCGCCCGGTCACCGTACTTTGACACGGGGTGAAGCAGGATTGTCTGCCTCGCAGATGCTGTATGACGGCTTTGCCACCAAAAGTGCGGTAGAGCAGACACAATCTCAGTCGGAGTCAGCCGGCTACAGCGTTTTTGATACTGCGGAAACGACCTCATTGCGTGCAGTCCAGGTTTATCTAGATGTACTACGCAGACAGGAGCTGTTGAAGCTGACTGAAGCCAACCTGGAAAGCCATGAGCGAATTTACTCGCAAATCGAACAACGCTTTGAAAGCGGTGTGGGCAACAGTGCCAATCTGGAACAGACCAAAGGCCGTCTGGCTCTGTCCGAGGCTAACCTGACTTCCAACAAAGGTAACCTGGATGATGCGCTGAGCAGTTACAACCGCGTGGTGGGTAACATGCCTGAATCCCCGGCAGACCCTGGTCTTGATTGTTGTGATAAAGCCCCGGCGACAGTGGAAGAAGCCCTGGCGATTGCCTATCACGAGCATCCTGCCCTGCGTTCGGCCATGGCTCAACACGAAGCGGCACTGGCTCAGGAACAAGGCGCAGAAGCCCCATTCCACCCACGTGTCGATCTGGAGCTGAGTACACGTGCTGATAATAATCTGGATGGCGATAAAGGCCATGAAAAAGAAATTCTGGCCATGGTTCGTCTGCGTTATAACTTGCTGAACGGTGGTGCAGACAAGGCCCGTTTGGAAGAAACCGGCTTTTTAAGCCAGCAGGCCCGTGAAGAAGCCAATATTGCAATGCGTGACATCGAGCGTGATGTGCGTCTGGCTTGGAATTCACTGGATAATCTGTCGCATCAACTGCCTGTACTCAAACAGCGCATGGAGTCGGCATTAAAAACCCGTGATGCCTACCAGGAGCAATTCAACCTGGGACAGCGTACGCTGCTGGATCTGCTGGATACCGAAAACGAGGTACTCACAGCCAGTGCAGAATACACCAATGCCTATTATGATCATCTCTATGCCTGCTACTGGCTGGCGGAGACCATGGGCAAACTGCTTGAACACCTGGAACTGGAAGCGCCGGAAGAAGCGATTACCGTTGCCAGTCCTGAGCCCGTCGAATAAAAGCGCTTGACTCCCAGCAAAAGGCCCGTTATCAGACGATATCGGGCCTTTTTTATGGATTGCTGTAATCAACTTTCTGCCAGTTTCATTTGCATTGATAGCCTGTTGAGACCGGCTGTTCTGCGATAGCAGACCTGATCCATATAGTGCCGGATCAAATCAATTCCCAATCCCCCCACCTTGGCCTCCTGTAAGCTTTCAGGCTGAACATGTGCCGGATTCTCGGTGGGGTTGAAGGCGATGCCGTCATCTTCAATGGTCAAGATGGCGCTATCTGTCTCTACCTGTAACTGCAGGTTGATGTCATGCTCTCCCCCTCTGGGATAGCCATAGGAAATAATGTTTGTGACCGCTTCATTGGCACAGAGGTCAAATTTAAACTGCATCTCACGCGACAGGCCGCAGCGTCCAAGACTGCCTGTCAGCCACAGGCTCATTCTGGCTATCTCGGAGGTCTGATTTTTTATAATCAGGGACAGGGTTTTAGGTCGGACCGTGTCTTGGCTCAATCGTCACCGCCTCTATTTCACGCTCGCTGTAGCGATGGTCAGATCATCGCAAATCTTGATCAGCTTATCGATGCCTGATACTTCCAGCACATTTCGAACATCTTCCTGTAATCCTGTCAGTACGTCCTTGCCACCCCGACCGTTGACAAACTTGGCATAAATCAGCAGGGAA
>JABURN010000113.1 GCA_014762585.1 Methylophaga sp. | reverse complement strand
GCTGGGCACTGTAGAGCCGACTGCCGGTGATCGGGCGCGCCAGAATGGCGAACTAGTGGCGGTCGTCCTGACAGTGATTGCACCGGACGGCTACTCCTGCACTATCAGAATGCTGGTCGGTATTTATCATAGCGGTAAACTGGCTGGAGTTCGTGTCATTGATCACAAGGAAACACCTGGCCTGGGCGATAAGATCGATGTCAAAAAAGATGACTGGATTCTGCAGTTCGAGGGGCTGTCACTCGGCAAGCCGCCGGCATCCAAGTGGAAAGTGAAAAAAGACGGCGGCGAATTTGACCAGTTTACCGGTGCCACTATCACGCCACGCGCCGTGGTTGCTGCCGTCAAAAAATCGCTGGAATATTTCCGCAAACATCGTGATGAGCTGTTCGCCGTTACGGAGGAAGCCAAATGAACGCATACAAGCAGATTATCGTAGACGGATTATGGAAAAATAATCCCGGACTGGTTCAGCTTCTGGGTCTGTGTCCGTTACTGGCTGTTACCAACACCGTCATCAACGGGCTGGGACTGGGCCTTGCAACTATCCTGACACTGGTCGCCTCGAACGGCATTATTTCACTCTTGCGTAATCAAATTCCTGATGAAGCCCGGCTACCGGTGTTCGTCATGATCATTGCTTCCATCGTGACTATCATTGAACTGTCAATGAACGCCTGGTTCCATGAACTGTATTTGATTCTGGGTATTTTCATTCCGCTGATTGTGACCAACTGCGCCATTATCGGCCGCGCTGAAGCTTTCGCGGCCCGTAATTCAGTGGGTCCAGCACTGCTCGATGGCCTGATGATGGGCCTGGGCTTCGCGGCTGTGCTGATTCTGCTCGGTGCTATGCGTGAACTGCTGGGTCAGGGCACCTTGTTCTCGCAGGCTTATCTGATGTTTGGTGAGGGATCGCGTGGACTGACAATCACCGTCATTGAAGACTACCGCGGTTTTCTGATGGCCCTGCTACCGCCCGGTGCCTTTATTGGTCTGGGGCTGATCGTCGCACTCAAAAACAGCATTGATATTCGGCTGGCGAAACGCGAACCCAAAGCCAGTGTGGTTGAAGTCGAAACCCCGGCAGCAGGTTAAGCAGGATGAATCAGGCTCAGCGGCGCGAGTTTTTTGCCACCCTGAAGGCGCACAATCCGGCACCTACCACGGAGCTCAATTACAGCAGCCCGTTTGAATTACTGGTGGCTGTCATCCTGTCGGCTCAGGCGACCGATGTCGGTGTTAACAAGGCGACGGATAAACTCTATCCGGTCGCCAACACGCCGCAAGCCATTCTCGATCTCGGCGTAGAGGGTCTCAAGCACTACATTAAGACCATCGGCCTGTTTAACAGCAAAGCCGAAAACGTCATTAAAACCTGCCGCATGCTGTTGGAGCAGCATGGTGGCGAGGTGCCTCAGGACCGCGCCGCACTGGAAGCCTTACCCGGCGTCGGCCGTAAAACAGCCAATGTCATTCTCAATACGGTCTTTAAACAACCGGTCATGGCGGTTGATACGCATATCTTCCGTCTCTCCAACCGCACCGGATTAGCCAAGGGCAAAACTGTTCGCGCCGTTGAAGATAAGCTGATGAAAGTCGTTCCCAGCGAATACATGCTTGATGCTCATCACTGGCTCATTCTGCATGGCCGCTATGTCTGCACCGCCCGTAAGCCCAAATGCGGTGAATGCTGCGTCAGCCATCTGTGTGATTTTTTCCGCGACCAACAGCGGCGTGCCGCCCGCTGCGCCTGAAATGTTTGGACAAAACCGCCAACAGCTGAGACAGGTCTTTTTCGACGTCTGGTCCAAAATGCAGACGAATCAGCCACTGGAAGGCATCGAACGGGTGCTGGCGCAGATCATCGAGATGCATCCGGAATATCATGCGCTACTGGCTGATCCGGATAAACTCGATAAAGACTTCAGCGTCGAAGCCGGATAGTCGAACCCTTTCCTGCATATGGGACTGCATATCTCCCTGCATGAGCAGGTCAGCACGGACCGCCCCGTCGGCATCCGCGAACTGTATCAGCAACTGCTGCAAAAATACGGCAATCACCATGACTGCGAACATGCAATGATAGACTGTCTGGCAGAAATGCTGTGGCAGTCACAACGTGATTCTCAGCCACCCTCAGAACCGGAATATCTACGGGCATTGCAGCGCTTGCTGGATAAGCCCTAGACTGAAACATTCTTCCTTTATGCTCTCAGCAAAAGGATTCGCTTACACAGCCGGAGACGCGCCCATGAAAGCATACGGTTATACCGCGGCCGACGCCGCCCCGACACTGATCGAACGTGAACTGCCCGAGCCGGAGGGACGTGATTTACTGATTGCCATCGACGCGATTGCCGTCAACCCGGTCGACACCAAGGTGAAAGCAGGTATCCAGGGTAATCTCGAGCAACCCAAAATCGTCGGTTGGGATGCTGCTGGAACCGTGTTGGCCGCTGGCAGAGACTGCGAGTTGTTCAAAGTCGGTGACAAGGTGTTTTATGCCGGGGATATCAGCCGAGATGGTTGCTATGCCAGTCACCAGTTGGTCGACGAACGCATTGTCGGCTTTGCCCCACGCAAGCTCTCCGCGCCTGAAGCAGCAGCCATGCCGCTGACCAGTATCACCGCCTGGGAAGCGCTTTTCTCAAGAATGAAAATCTATCCCAACCTCGACAAGGGTAAAACCCTGTTGATCATCGGTGCTGCCGGTGGCGTCGGTTCCATTGCAATCCAGCTGGCCAAAAAAGTCGCTGAACTCAATGTCGTAGCGACCGCGTCCAGAGAGCAATCTGCCGCGTGGTGTCGTGAACTGGGGGCTGATCATGTTATCGACCATCACGATCTCAGTGAAGAATATGGCCGACTCAATATTGCTGACCCCGACTACATTCTCTGTCTTGGCGATACGGATCCTTATTATGAAATGGTCACCGATCTCATCGCCCCGCAGGGCCTGATTTGTTTTGTTGTCACCAGTCAGCAGAACCACAATATCGATAAACTGAAAACAAAGAGTGCCGGTATCGTCTGGGAATTCATGTTCACCCGGCCGATGTATAAAACCGCTGATCTCACCGCCCAGCATCAGTTGCTTAACCGCATTGCTGAAATGCTGGATGAGGGCATGATTCAATCGACTTTGAAACAAACACTGGGGCCCATCAATGCCGAGACATTAACTCAGGCCCATCAACAATTGCGTGAAGCCCGTACACTAGGCAAAATTGCGCTGACAGCAATCGAGTAATTCACTGGATAAAGCGCCTATTGGCGTGGCACAGCGCGGCTGATGACCGTATAATTGGCGCAGGTTTTCATTTTCTGCTTGAGGTTCAACGATGAATAAAAATAAATCGGGTACATTTCTTGTCGGTAGTCTTGTGACATTTGCCATCCTGTTCGGTATCGTCCTGCTGATTCTGGATAGCATGGAAAATGTAGCTAAAAACGTCACGGCTCCGGCCAGCATGGAACCTGAAGCGGTTCAGGAACGCATTGGCCCCGTTGCTGAAGTCAATATCGGTGAACCACCTGCCGTCGAAGCCCCTCCTGCTGAGGCAGAAACCGGTGGTGCTGGCGGTGTCGGCGAGCAAATCGTCTCTTCTGTCTGCGCCTCATGCCACGCTGCAGGTCTGATGCAGTCCCCCAAACTGGGTAATGCCGATGACTGGGCACCACGCATCGAAAAAGGCATCGAAACCCTGTATGACCATGCCATCAATGGCTTTAACATGATGCCTGCCAAAGGCGGCCGCGCGGATCTGAGTGATGACGATGTTAAAGCGGCCGTTGATTACATGGTCTCAGAGTTTCAGTAAATCTCATTAATACATAGAGCCGACACTGCCTGAGATTCAGGCAGTGTCTTTTTAACTCATAGAGACTGGGATAAGCCTTAGCGCGACGCCAGAAAAAGTTAATGAACCTGCTCGAATTTAACCTACCGCTTATTGCCCTGATTCCATTTCTGGGCGCGCCGCTGGCAGCCTGGGCTGCCAACATCAACCGTGTTGCCTCGGCATGGACCGCTGGGCTGGTCACACTCGTCTCTCTGCTATTTCTGCTACCGGCTATCCAGTTACCTTTTGAAGGCCAGACCTTAATTCAGAGCTGGTCCTGGCTACCCTCACTGGGTCTGGAATTCGCTTTCCGCCTGGATGGTCTGGCTTTACTGTTTGCCCTGTTGATTCTGCTAATCGGGCTGCTGGTCATTCTCTATGCCCGCTATTACCTGTCACCCAAAGACTCAATGGGTCGCTTTTTTGCCTACCTGTTGATGTTTATGGGTTCGATGCTGGGCATCGTGCTGTCGGAAAACCTGATTCAACTGGTCGTGTTCTGGGAACTGACCTCGTTGACCTCCTTCCTGCTGATCAGTTACTGGCAACACCAACAGGATGCCCGTGACGGTGCCCGCATGGCGCTTGCCATCACCGGTGCCGGCGGTCTGGCAATGCTGGCCGGTGTCATTATGCTGGGCAACATCGTCGGTAGCTACAACCTGACCGAAGTGCTGGCCGCCGGCGAACAGATCCGGCAGCACGAAAACTACCTGACGGTGCTGGTGCTGATCCTGCTCGGGGTCTTTACCAAGTCTGCACAATTCCCATTCCATTTCTGGTTGCCGCATGCCATGGCAGCGCCGACACCGGTATCGGCCTACCTGCACTCGGCGACCATGGTGAAAGCCGGTATTTTTATGCTGGCGCGGCTGTTTCCGGCATTATCAGGCACAGAAGCCTGGGGTTGGCTGGTCGGTGGTGCCGGCATGTTTACCATGGTGCTAGGCGCCTACACCGCTTTGTTCAAACATGACCTGAAAGGCCTGCTGGCCTATTCCACTATCAGTCATCTGGGCCTCATCACCCTGCTGTTCGGTTTCAGTACCCAGCTGGCTGCTGTGGCGGCCATTTTCCATATCATTAACCACGCTACCTTCAAGGCATCACTGTTTATGGTGGCCGGTATTATCGACCATGAATGTGGTAGCCGCGATATGCGTATGGTGAACGGCATGCTCAAGTACATGCCTCATACTGCGGTGCTGGCGATGATAGCCGCCTCGGCGATGGCCGGTGTACCGCTGCTGAATGGTTTCCTGAGTAAGGAAATGTTCTTCGAACAGGCCGTCACCGCCACCGATGGCAGCATGATGACCTGGGCTATTCCAGTCCTGGTGACTATCGGCGCGATTTTCTCCGTCGCCTACTCACTGCGGTTTATTCACGACGTATTTTTTAACGGTGAACCGGTCGGACTCACCAAAACGCCGCATGAACCGCCACGGTTCATGAAAATTCCGGTCGATATTCTGGTTCTACTCTGTCTGGGTGTCGGTATCGCCCCGATGATCCTGGTGGCACCGATTCTTTCAGTTGCGGTTTCCGCCAGTTTGCAATCAGCACCGCCTGCTTTCAGCCTGGCTATCTGGCATGGCTTTAACCTGCCGTTGATGATGAGTTTTATCGCCATGGGGATTGGCGTGATCGTCTATTTCAACCGCTACAAACTGTTCCGCTGGCATGATGAAAACCTGCCTCGGATTGATGCCCGCATTCTGTTCAATATGGCCTTGCATGGCGTGCTGGTCGCGACCGGTAAAATCAGTCGCCTGTTTGATCGGGGTTCGTTACAGAACGCATCCAGCTGGGTGCTGCTGACGGCTGCATTAGCTGTGATTTATGGTTATCTGCAGTTCAACAGCCCATTGCTGGGTCATCGTGAACTGATGCCTGTCGACTGGCTGACAGTGGCATTAGGGGCCTTTGTGGTTATTGCCAGTGTGCTTTGCGCCGTTTTACATCATCAGCGTCTGGTGTCGTTGATCATTGTCGGTGTGGTCGGCCTGATTGTCTCGCTGGGTTTTGTGAAGTTCTCAGCACCGGATCTGGCCCTGACCCAGCTCTCAGTTGAAGTCGTCACCATTGTTCTGCTGTTGCTGGCTTTGTTCTTCCTGCCGCAGCACACGCCACAGGAACGGAATGCTAAACGAATGACCCGGGATATCGCGCTCTCCCTGAGTGCTGGCGTCATTGTGATGCTGATGGCAATGGCTGTTATGAGTCGTGACTATGCCCCCATTTCCGACTTCTTTATTCAGAACAGTAAACCTGGCGGTGGCGGCACTAACGTCGTCAACGTAATCCTGGTCGATTTCCGTGGCTTCGATACCCTGGGTGAGATTGTGGTGCTGGCTCTGGCCGGACTGGGTATTTTTGCGATGCTCAAAAACCTGCGTCTGCCAGCCCCTCTGCGTGATATTCAGGGCCGGGAATGGAGCCATGACCCGCATCCGCCGATCATGCAGACATTAACCAGACTGCTATTCCCGTTGATGTTGCTGGTGGCCGTGTTTGTATTCCTGCGTGGTCACAATCTGCCTGGCGGTGGTTTCATTGCTGGTCTGGTCGCGGCAGTCGCGCTGATATCACAATACCTTGCCAACGGTATCGACTGGACCAATGCCCGCATCAAGGCGAATATGCATATCGTGATTGCCTTCGGTCTGACTGCAGCGGTCGTGACCGGCGTGGTTGCGATGCTGCTTTCATATCCTTTCCTGACCTCGACCTTCACTTATCTGAAATGGCCGCTGGTCGGTAAATTCGAAGTTGCCAGCGCCATGGCATTCGACCTGGGCGTTTTCCTGGTCGTCGTCGGGGCAACGGTGTTGATCCTGGTTGAGCTCGGCAAGCTCAGCCATGCCTCACATCAAATGAGACATGAGGAGCATTATTAATGGAGTGGATAGTCGCTCTCGTCATCGGCGTCATGACTGCCAGTGGCGTGTACCTGGTCCTGCGCGCACGGACCTTCCCGGTCGTACTCGGTCTGACCCTGCTCTCCTATGCCGTTAACGTGTTCCTGTTCACTATGGGACGCCTGCAAGTGGGCCAGGCTGCGATTATTTCCCCTGATACCACTGCTTATACTGATCCTCTGCCACAGGCACTGGTGTTGACTGCCATTGTTATCGCTTTTGGTATGACAGCGTTTCTGATTGTGCTCTCACTCAAAGCCCGCAGCGAACTCGGTAATGACCATGTCGATGGCTTGAGTTATGTTGCCGAGGAACAGGCCGTAAAATCCAGACAAAAGGCGGGTAACTGATGAGTTCTGTCTGGCCTGTATTACCGGTTTTATTGCCGCTGATTGGCGGTATCGCGTTGTTGTTCAGCCGTCTTGGCGGCCTGCAGTTACAGCGTAGCGTCAGTCTGCTGTTCACCGCCGGCTTGATTGTTATTACGCTGCAAACGCTGTTTGTTGCCACTACTGAGGGACATCAGGTTTATCTGCTGGGCAACTGGCTGGCGCCTTACGGCATTGTGCTGGTACTGGACCAATTATCAGCGCTGATGGTGCTGTTAACCGCTGTATTATCGCTATTTGCCCTGCTGTATGCGATTGCTCAGGACACCGACAAGCAGGGTGAGGATTTCCATACCCTGTTCCAGATCCAGCTGTTCGGCCTCAACGGCGCCTTTCTGACTGGTGACCTGTTTAACCTGTTTGTATTCTTCGAAGTTCTGCTGCTGGCTTCTTATGGCTTGCTGCTGCATGGCGGTGGCAGATTAAGAACCAAGGGCGGCCTGCACTATGTCGTCATCAACCTGGTCGGTTCCAGTCTGTTCCTGTTTGCGGTAGGTACGCTTTACGGTGTACTGGGTACGCTCAATATGGCAGATCTGGCGGCCAAGATGGCAACGGTCAGTGCCGATGACCAGGGCATTGTCGCTGCCGCAGCATTACTGTTACTGGTTGTTTTCGGTATCAAAGCAGCGATTTTCCCGCTCTATCTCTGGTTACCCGGTGCCTATGCCAATACCTCGGCTGCCGTGGCGGCTTTGTTCGCCATCATGACCAAGGTCGGTCTCTACGCCATCATCCGTGTTCACGGCACCTTGTTCGCCGAACAGGCGGGTCCGCTGGCCGGTTTGCACACTGATCTGTTGCTGTGGCTGGGTATGCTGACACTGATTCTGGCTGTGTTCGGTGTGTTCGCGGCCAGAGGTCTGAAAGAGCAAGCGGCCTTCCTGATTCTGGCCTCAGTTGCTACCTTGCTGGTGGGTATCGGTATCGATAACAGTGCGGCATTATCTGCCAGTTTGTACTACCTGGTGCACTCAACCCTGATTGGTGGTGCGATGTTCCTGCTGGCCGACCTGGTGGCGCGCGGGCGTGGTAGTTATGCCGACAGACTGCGCAGTGCACCGGCCATGTCACGGGCGATTTTGATGGGAAGTCTGTTTCTGCTATCGGCGATTGCTATTGCCGGTGTGCCGCCCCTATCCGGTTTCTTCGGTAAGGTCCTGATTCTGGACTCGGCTATCGGCCATCCTTCCCAGGCCTGGATTTTCACTATCGTGCTATTGGGCAGTTTGCTGATGATGATTGCCCTCGCCAGAAGTGGCTCAATTCTGTTCTATCAAGTCAGTGATGATGGAGAAAATGATGGTCAAGCATTCAATACCAGAGCGACCACGGTCATGATCGCCCTGCTGATGCTGAGCCCGGTTCTGGTTGTCGCCGCGGGGCCGATGACGATGCTGACTGAGCAGATTGCCGAGCAGTTATCAGACAGCCGGGCTTATATTGATGCAGTGCTCGGTCAAGCGGCGGTAAGGGGAAAATAATATGTTGAGAAAAGTGTTTCCCCATCCTTTGCTATCAGTGGCTTTATGGCTTATCTGGCTGTTATTGAACAATACAGTCTCATTCGGTCATATGGTGCTGGGCGCCTTACTGGCAACATTTATTCCCTGGTTCACCTCCGCCTTCTGGCCGGAAAAAGTTCAGATCCATCGCCCCTGGCTGCTGGCCAAATTCGTGGCAGTGGTTATTTATGAGATTCTGGTTGCCAATGTGGTGGTCGCCAAACTGATTCTGACCCGTCAGGATAAATTGCAGCCGGGTTTTCTGCATGTCCCGCTGGAGTTGAAATCGCCGGTGGCGATTGGACTGTTAGCCAATACAATCTCACTCACTCCCGGTACCGTCACCTGCGACTTGTCTGAGGATGAGCAAAGTCTGCTGATTCATGCCCTGCATATCGAGGATGCTGAAGCGACCGTCGCCGATATCAAAAATCACTTTGAAAAGCCACTGAAGGAGATATTTGACTAATGCTCGAATACGCTATCATCATCGCCTTCATCATGGTCTGTGCTGCATTACTGTTGAGCCTCTACCGGCTGCTGGCAGGCCCGGATATCCCGGATCGCATCCTGGCTCTGGATACCCTTTACATTAACTCTATCGCCCTGCTGATCCTGCTGGGGATTCACCTCAACAGTATGTTGTATTACGAAGCCGCACTGCTTATTGCGCTAATGGGCTTTATGGGCACTTTGGCGCTCAGTAAATATCTGCTTCGCGGCGACATCATGGAATAAGCGATGCTTGAAATTATTCTGTCTGTACTCATTATCCTGGGTGGTTTTTTCACACTGGTCGGTTCCCTGGGCCTGTTCAAACTGCCTGATTTCTATATGCGGCTTCATGGCCCTACCAAGGCCAGTACACTGGGCGTGGGCGCGGTATTGATCGCCTCAGCAATCTACTTCAGCTTCAGCACCGATGAAATCAGCCTGCACGAAGTGCTGGTCACCCTGTTTCTGTTTATTACTGCCCCGGTCAGTGCTCACCTGATGGCTAAAGCCGCGCTGCATATCAAGGTCAGACAGGATAAACGCACCCTCAACAAATCAGATCAGTAATGCATATCTGGGTTGATGCCGACGCCTGCCCGACTCCTATTCGTGAAATCCTGTTTCGCGCCTCCAGACGCACCGGTCTGCCACTGACCTTTATTGCCAACCACCCATTGAAAATGCCGGCTGACAGTCAGATCAACTTCAAACAGGTCACTGCCGGTTTTGATAAAGCCGATGACGAAATCGCCTCGCTGGTGAGTCAGGGTGATCTGGTCATCAGTGCCGATATTCCGCTCGCCAGCACCGTCATTGATCTGGGCGCCTTGTGCCTGAGTCCGCGCGGAGAACTGCTGGATAAATCGAATATTGCCGCCCGCCTCAGCATGCGTGATTTTATGGATACCCTGCGTTCCAGCGGTGTTGAAACCGGCGGCCATAAAAGCTTCCATCAACGGGATCGGCAACAGTTTGCCAATCAACTGGATCGTATTCTGGCTGGAAAATAAGCTTGTCTCGCTCTAATAAAAAAAGCCGCTGCCAAATGACAGCGGCTTTTTTGTAGATGAAACGCTGTTTTACATCCGGTATTCAATACCGACATAGGCTGAAAGCGGCGCGCCCGGATTAAGAATTGCATCAGACTCTGAAGCGACTGCCCTCACACCATGGCTGGCAATGTAGTCACGTTCGAACAGATTACGTACTTCGGCAAACACCTTGAAGTTCTGATTGGACCAGCCACTCTTCAGCCCAAACAGCGTGTAGTCATCGATCTTGTAGCTGTTGGCGAAATCCGCGTAACGTTCGCCGACATAATCCATGGTGGGGCCGATATAGAAACCATTTTTATGACGATAGAGCATTTCGCCTTTTAGAGAGAACTTGGGCGCAGCAGGCAGCGTGTTATCACCCAATGCATCATCGTCATCAAAGCGGAAACGGTTCCAGGTCATACTCATCAGAGGTGTCAGACGATGATAACGGTCCTCGCTAAGGGCAATATCAGCACTCAGCAGGGCCTCAATACCAGCGTGGATAGTTTTATCCGCATTACTGGTGAGGAAAGTGCCTGGCGCGGCGGGATCTTCGACCGAGAGAATTTCATTATCTAACTGCGCGTAGTAAGCAGAAATGTCCCAGCCCCACTGACTGTTTTCAGCCAGCGCTTTGTGGCCCCGCGTGCCTACTTCAAACACCTCCCCTTGCATCGCATCCAGCGCTTCTGTGCTGGCGCCGTCATCCAGTTGGTAGGTCGTAGGCGGTTCGTAAAGGCTGCTCAGATTGGTATAAACCGAAGTATCCTGACTCCATTGGTAAATCAGGCCTACTCGCGGGTTGATACGGTTATAGTCATCCTCAACCTGTCTGACTGCTGAGGAAGATACTGTGGTTGAGCGGACTTCACGATTGGCCCGGACTGCCTGTGCGCCCGCAAATAAGGTCCATTCCTCGGCAAACTGCCAGCGATCCAGCACAACCAGTTCAAGCGTATCGGCATCGTTATCATTGATTTGCCATTTGTCTGTCTTGTCGCCGTAGACATGATTATAGTTACCGCCATCCACCCAGCTTACGCCGTAATTGATTCCCAGAAGCCAATCGTGATTGCCCACTTTGTGGTGATAGCGAACCATCGTACCCAGGTTACGTTGACGGTTATCAATCAGTAGCGTGAAAAATGGCGGTGAATAGACTATGGGGTGAAACAGCTCCTGCTCTTCATATGACACACCGAATTCAAGCCGACGGTTGTTATCAATTTCCCAGGTGGTTTTATTAGCGATACGCCAGGTGTCCACATCCAGCTGGAAATGGCCGGCGTCTCTGTCATTGTTTATGCCCGCCTGGTCACGATCTTCTCGAACCTGAGCTCGCGTCAGGCTACCAGCCAGTTCTTCATCGCTGTCGAGTTTCGTGAAGTAAAAACGGGTGGAGACATTCTCTGACAGACGCAAACCGCCATTGGCATAGATGCCGCTGCGGGTATGTCGGGAATGATCCCTGAAACCATCACGTTCCTTGTTTTCAATGGTCACCAGGCCATCAACGTTGTCATTAAACACCTGCGCCGCAGTCATACGGGTCAGGCTCTCGCCATAGCTGCCAGAGGAAACCGATAAAGAGAGTGGTGAGACATCATAAGCGGTTTGACTAATGAAGTTGACCGCCCCGCCGAGTGTGCTAGCACCATATTTCATTGCATTCGCCCCACGGGCAAATACCGCGTATTTCGCACTCAACGGATCAATAAAACGGTTATGGTTGTTGCCATCGGCAGCCGTCACCGGAAGCCCATCCTGCAGCAGTTTAACACCGTTGGTATCGTAGTCTGTGGCATCCAGGTTAGATCCACGACTGGATAGAAACACACTGTCAGTGCCGGTTGGGCTGACCGCCCAGACGCCCGGTACATACCTCAGTGCATCTTCAAAACTCGCGACCTGACCTTCGGTCACCTGCTCGATATCAATCAGGCTGACACCACCCGGTGTCTGGCGGATTTCCTGTTTGTCCGCTTCAATTCCAAAGTTTCCCGGTGCCACAGCTTCGGCGGTAACTTCTATCTGTTCCAGCTTGAGGTTGCCATGCTCGGCATAAGCCTGGGCAGACATCGCCATTAAACAGGCGACAGCCAGTTTGCTGAGAGGTCGATTCAGTGGGGTCAAAGACATGGTTGGTCCAATCGTTATTATTGAACCCGGCAGTCTAGAGCAGTGAGTTTCGAGAAAAATAAGGGATTTCACGCAGTCTGCGTGAAATCCCTTAACTAAAGGCTGTGTCAGGTTTAGTGGTGATGTGTACCTGTACCATCCACCACTCTGACAACGGGTGCCGGGTATTTCAGCTTGGCAGCACCATGTGCGGCATGATTGTCTTCGCCAGCCTGATTACCGTGATTGCCGTGATGCTCATGGCCTGTGGGTTTGTCACCCGGCTTCTGATCCCAGTTCAGCTCGCCGACCACACATTCCTGCCTCACAGGAAAATACAACCGGGTTGTAGTACCGACGCCAATCTGGCCGCGAAAAGCGAATTCATCATAGTGTGCATCTTCCAGCACACCACCGTACCAGGTGATTTGAGTGACATCCTCGGTAACGGTTTTACCGTGAGACTGATAAGGCTTTTCCAGTTCAGATTTAACCACATCCAGCTTCCAGCCGGGCTTCGGCATGGGCTTGGCACCGCGAACACCATAAGGAATGCTGATGGTTACCTTGGTTGTGGCAGATCCCTCACAGCCGTGACTGATACCAATCACGCCTTTGTAGTAACTGCCACTCTCAGCATCGGTCTGCAGAATCACAGCATGGGCGCTTGCCAGCGACGGTAAAGCCATAAACAGCAGGGGAATCAATTTCTTCATTGTGTTTTCTCGTTAAATGGGATGTTTGTTCAGACAATATGCTCGTAGTAATGACTGCGGTATCAGGCAGAGATTTTTGCTCACTCAGGCATCGACGTTGAGCATCGCACGGATATTCGACATGTGCGCATCTTTGCGTGCCTTGCGCTCTTCCGGGTCGGCCTTGGTTTTTTCTGACATCCAGATCAGGTCCTCGGAAGGCAACTCACGCAGGAAACGGCTTTCCTCACATTCGATTTTCTCACCATAGCGCTTACGGCTATTAGCCAGGGTCATCACCAGACTGCGCTGGGCACGGGTGATGCCGACATAGCAAAGCCGGCGCTCTTCCTCGATGCTGTCTTCCTCGATACTGGTGCGATGAGGCAGGATTTCCTCTTCCATGCCGATCATAAACACATGCGGAAATTCCAGACCTTTCGCTGCATGCAAAGTCATGAGGTGTACAGCATCAGCCTGGTTTTCATCTTCCTGCCGGTCCAGAATATCCATCAGGGTCAGTCTGGCGGCGATATCGGCGATACTTTTATCCTCGGTATCCTGCTCGATGATGCGCTCGATCCAGCTCAGCAGCTCCTCGACATTTTCCATCCGCCGCTCCGCTTTATTAGGGTCGCCACTGACCTCTTCCAGCCAGCCGCGGTATTCAATTTCCTCGATCATATCGCGGATGGCACTCATCAGGTCCCCGCGTTTGGCCCGATCAGCGATATCCACCAGCCAATGAGCGAAATGCGACAGGTTGGCGACGGCTTTTTCCGATAGCTGCTCTGCCAGCCCCATTTCAAAACAGGCCCCGAACAGGCTGGTATTGCGCTCTCCGGCATAATTACCCAAGGTCTGCAGCGTACTGGCACCAATGCCGCGTCTGGGGGTGTTAATCACCCGCAGAAAAGCATTGTCATCATCCTGATTTGCCAGGAGTCGAAGATAAGCCATGATGTCCTTGACTTCGACCCGCGAGAAGAAGGAAGTCCCCCCGGTCAGAAAGTACGGCACATTATGCTCACGCAGCACTTTTTCAATCAGACGCGACTGATGATTACTGCGGTAAAGAATAGCGTAATCCTTGAAGCTCGCCTGATGCTTGAGCTTGTGATAGAGCAGCTCGGAGACCACTTTCTCGGCTTCATGCTCATCGTCACGGCAACCAATGACCCGAATCGGGTCACCCTCACCCATCGCACTCCACAGTTGCTTCTCGAATACGTGGGGATTATTGCTGATAAGGGTATTGGCGACCCGCAGAATACGCCCCATGGAGCGGTAATTCTGCTCCAGCTTAATCAGTTTCAGGCGTGGGAAATCAGTTTGCAGCTGGGCCAGATTTTCCGGGCGGGCACCACGCCAGGAGTAAACTGACTGATCATCATCCCCCACCACGGTCAGGGCTTCACGGATGCCCACCAGCTGTTTGACCAGCTCATACTGGCAGCCATTGGTATCCTGGTACTCATCCACCAATAGATAGTGAATGCGGGCCTGCCATTTTTTCAGCACCTCGCGATGCTCACGAAACAGCAGCACCGGCTGCAGAATCAAATCATCAAAATCGACCGCGTTATAGGCCTTGAGCGCCTGCACATACAGTGGATAAACCTTGGCAGCAGACTGCGGCGTTCCCGGCTCGGCAATCTGCATCGCCTGCTCCGGTGTCACCAGCTGGTTTTTCCATTCGGAGATATGCCACTGCACCTTTTCCGCGTGATCGCTGTCGGCGGCAAAATCCCGGCCCATAATGTCACGCAATACCGACAGGCTGTCCTGCGCATCAAAAATAGAAAAGCCGCTGCGGTAACCCAGGGATTTATATTCGCGCCGCAGGATATTCAGCCCCAGCGTGTGAAAGGTCGACACCATCAGGCCGCGAGTGGACACACCCTGTTTGCTGCCCATTAACTGCGCCACCCGCTCTTTCATTTCACGTGCGGCTTTATTGGTGAAGGTCACCGCCGCGATATTACGGGCGGGAATGCCGCACTGCTCAATGAGATAAGCAATCTTACGGGTAATTACACGGGTCTTGCCGGAACCGGCCCCCGCCAGCACTAACAGGGGGCCTTCGATGTAACGAGCAGCTTCCCGCTGCTGTGGATTCAGGTCATTCACAGTCCAGCAGACTCAAAACGTCTGTAGCCGATAGCTTCACTGAGATGCTCAGTGCGGATATCCTGACTGCCAGCAAGATCGGCAATGGTGCGTGCCACTTTGAGAATACGGTGATAGGCACGTGCCGACAGGCCGAGCCGGGTAATCGCTTTTTCCACCAGTTGATAATCACTGTCGCTCAAGGGACAAAAAACCTCTATTTCTTTCTGTTGCAACACATTGTTCGCCTTTCCCTGCCGTGCCAGTTGCTTCTGACGTGCACGGCTTACCCGATGTCTGACCTGTGCCGAGCTTTCCGCAGTGGCATCCTGAGCCTGACTCCGGAGCAGCCTTTTATCGACTGCCGGCACCTCCACCAGCATATCGATGCGGTCCATCAACGGGCCTGACACTTTGCCGCGATAACGGCGCACCTGATCAGCGGTGCAATGGCAGCGGGACTCGCCCAGATAGCCACAGGGGCAAGGGTTCATGGCCGCGACCAGCTGAAACCGAGCCGGAAATTCGGCCTGATTGGCTGCTCGCGAAACGGTGATCTTGCCAGATTCTAATGGCTCACGCAGCACCTCTAAGACGTGGCGGTCGAATTCGGGCAATTCATCGAGAAAAAGCACGCCATGATGCGCAAGTGATATCTCTCCCGGCCGCGGATGACTGCCACCACCAACCAGCGCTGCAGCCGATGCAGTATGATGCGGTGCCCTGAAAGGTCGTTGCTGCCACTGACTGACATCGAATCCTTTGCTCGATATGGAATGTACCGTGGCGGTTTCCACGGCTTCCTGCTCTGACATTTCAGTCAAAATGCCCGGTAAACGGCTCGCCAGCATGGTTTTACCAGTCCCGGGTGGTCCTGAAAACAGCAGACTATGGTGGCCGGCGGCCGCAATTTCCAGTGCCCGTCTGGCATGCCCCTGGCCACGCACATCAATCAAGTCCGGGTAGTCCGGTGTGACATCCCGGGTATCCGTCTGACTGATAGTCAGGGTCTGCTGCCCATGTAGGTGAGCACAGACAGCCAGCAGGCTTTCAGCACCGAAATTTCTGCCCTGTTCCACCAGGCCGGCTTCTTCCGCATTCTCAAACGGCAGAATCAGAGTGTGGCCTGCTTTAGCTGCAGCCAGCGCCGTCGGCAGTACCCCATGTACCGGTCGACACTCCCCGGTCAGCCCCAACTCACCAATGAACTCTTTATCTTCAAGCGCCTTCACAGGGATTTGGCCCGATGCCGCCAGAATCCCGAGCGCAATGGGAAGATCAAAGCGTCCCCCTTCTTTAGGCAGATCAGCGGGAGCGAGGTTAACGGTGATGCGTTGCTGGGGAAAATTAAACTGGGAATTCAGCAGGGCACTGCGAACCCGATCCTTGCTCTCCTTGACTGCGGTTTCCGGCATGCCAACTATCGACAAGCTGGGCAGCCCATTGGAAAGATGCACTTCCACAACTACCGCCTGTGCTGAAACGCCGGTGACAGCCCGGCTTTTTACCGTTGCAATACTCATTCGCCATCCTTGGAAAATTCGATTAATCGATTCTAACTGATATGTCTTTTACGAAGTAGTGAACTATTCCGGATAACACCTGACGTAAACATGGATTGTCAGCGTGAATTTTTTATTTACAACATGCTTGTGTTAGCTTTTATAGCGCACAACCCATCTGAATAAATTCTGGAGATAACATGGACAAGCCCAGCTTGAGGACTTTATTGTTTTTAATTTCAAGCACTTTCGCCTCTCCCCTGCTGGCCGATCAGGTCACTCTTGATGACGGCAGCCTGCTTAAAGGCACCATCAAAGAAGTCGCAAATGGTCAGCTCATCATCAACACCGCCTTTGCCGATGATGTCACTATTGATTACAGCCGTGTCAGTCAAATTTCCACCGACAGTAAGTACGTTGTGGAGCTTAACAGCCGAGACCGTATCGTCGGTCAACTGACCGTCGATCCCAATGGTCAGCATAAAATGACCAATACCGCTTTCGGTACGGTCAATGTCGACCCGGCCAATATCCGCAGTGTCTGGGCCACCGACGCAGCCAAACCTCAAGTCGCTGCTGTCGAAGCTGAATACCAGCAGGAGATTGCCGATATTAAAGCTTCCAAAGAACAGGAAGTGGCTGAAATGAAAGAATCCTATGAGCAGGCAATGACCGCACTCCGCGAGGATCGTGATCGTCTGCGTGATCCATGGAGTGGCAGCCTGGCACTGGGTGCGACGGGTTCCTCCGGTAACACCAAACGCTTTGGTGCACACGCCCGCGGTGATCTGCACCGTGAAACAGACATGGAGCGCATGGACCTGTATTTCGCTTTCAACTTCCAGAAAGAAGACGGCGAACAGACCGTCAATGAAAAACTGGCAGGTCTCTCACTGGAACGCGATATCAGTGAAATGTGGTTTGTCCGTGGCGCCATGGACTTTGAAATCGACGATTTTGAAGAACTGGATCTGCGTGCCATCGCCACAGCCAGTATCGGTCGTTTCTTCATCCGTGAAGAGGATCTGAAATTCAAAGGTTTCGCTGGTCTGGGTTATCGTTATGAAGGTTATTCAGATGGCACCACTGAAAAAGATCCGACCGGCGTACTCGGTTATGCCGTCGACTATCGCATGAACAGCCATCTGAAACTGTTCCATGACTTTACTTACTACCCATCCTTCAGCAGCCCAGGTAAAAACTACCTGGTTGTCACCAACTTAGGCGGTGAAATGCCATTGGCACAGGAGAACTGGAAACTGCGTGCCAGCGTCCGTTCTCAGTACAACAGCCAACCGGCTCCAGATGCTGAAAAGACCGATACCACTTACTTAATGGATCTGGTCTACGACTGGGAGTAATCCGGATTGACTCATCAGAAAAGGCGCCACCAGGCGCCTTTTTTGTGTCTGGCGCTTTGATAATGAACTGTCTGCATTCAAACCTGTCTTTTCTGCACAGGCATTTAAAGCCTGCCCGGTTCAGGGTATCCTGCCCTCTCTGATTCTGACCAAAAGGAAATCCACATTGATGAAACCAGTTGCTCTGCTATTTGCCATGCTGACACCACTGCTGCTCACCGCCTGCGGCAATGATGATTTTCAAGGTAGATATGTCGCTACCGATGGCATCACCAGCTATGAATTCCTGCCTGAGGGCAAGTTAATCATTCTCGATGGTGACAAAGTCATCAGCGCTCAGTATGACTACGACAGCAGCGAGCAAATCATCACGCTGGAATCTGAACAGGAACTACGCAGCGATACGCTGACAGTCGAACAAAATGGCAAGCTCAGCTTCGACGACACCACACTGACCAAAGGCGTCGATTATCAGATGCTGGAAGACGCCACCTGGATCGGTCATGAAGGCCAAAACACTTTCGCCCTAACCTTCACCAAGACTGAAGAAGGCATGGAGACCTACTCAGAGCTTGTCACTTATTACGATGATGATATGACCTATGTCTATCAGACCGATGACAGCATCACCCGACTGGCCGGTAACAAACTGCTGCTGGACCGCACCCAGTACCGGGTCTCTGATGTGACTGAAGACAGCCTGACACTCTCTATCGGCAGCAACAGCATGCAACTCAAGAAGTACCCGAAAGGCTCAGAAGTCGAGTTCCGTGAAGGCTATCAGTCAGAAGATGATATACCCAA
>JABURN010000112.1 GCA_014762585.1 Methylophaga sp. | reverse complement strand
GACACCGAGCATGAAGGCCAGTGAGGTCATCAGGATAGGGCGTAAGCGCATCCTCACTGCTTCCAGGGTGGCTTTGCTGAGGCTCATGCCGTCCTCATAAAGTGATTTGGCAAACTCGACAATCAGAATGGCATTTTTGGATGACAGCCCGATCGTCGTTAACAGCCCGACCTGGAAAAAGACATCATTAGACAGGCCTCGCAAGATCGCAAAGATCACGGCACCAAGTACACCAAGCGGCACCACCAGCATCACCGAAAATGGTACCGACCAGCTTTCATACAACGCCGCGAGGCAAAGGAAAACCACCAGAATCGATAAGGCATAGAGTAATGGCGCCTGGTCACCCGACTGGCGTTCCTGTAATGACAGGCCGGTCCACTGAAAACCAATCCCTTCAGGTAATTGCTCCACCAGACTTTCCATCAGTTGCATGGCTTCACCGGAGCTGACACCGGGGGCGCCTTCCCCCTGTATATTGACAGAGGACACGCCGTTATAACGTTCCAGCCGGGGAGAGCCATAAATCCATCGACCCTCGGTCAGTGAGGCCAGCGATACCATTTCATTGCTGTCATTACGCACATACCATTCAGATACATCTTCGGGCATCATCCGGTATGGCGCATCACCCTGAACATAAACCCGTTTGATACGTCCGTCGTCAATAAAGTCATTGACATAGCTCGAGGCCCAGGCGGTGCTGAAGGTACTGTTGATATCGCTCAGATTGACACCGAAGGCGGCGGCCTTGGTGTGATCGACGTCCAGTTTGAATTGTGGTGTATCATCCTGACCATTGTGACGGACACCGGTGAGACTCGGCTCTTGTGCCGCCAGCTGCAGTAACTGACTGCGTGCAGCCATTAAGGCGTCATGACCCAGACCACCCAGGTCCTGTAACTGCATATCAAAACCACTGGCATTACCCAGCTCACGAATGGGCGGTGGAGCAATAGCAAAGGCCATGGCATTTTTGAGGCTGGCAAAGTAGGCATTAGCCCTGGCCGCGACCTGCTGAACATGCTGTTCCGGTTCCGTGCGCTCGTCCCAGTCTTTCATACTGATAAATGCCAGGCCATTGTTCTGACCGCGACCGCCGAAGCTGAAGCCGATAACGGAAAACACCGACTCGACATTGTCTTTTTCCTGTTCCAGGTAATAGTCTTCGACCTTGTTCATGACTTCAATAGAACGTGACATTGAAGCATTAGGCGGCAGTATCATCTGGCTGAACATCAGCCCCTGATCTTCTTCCGGCAGGAAAGATCCGGGCAGACGCGTGAACAGTACCGCCAGCACGCCGACAATCACCACATAAATCAGCATGTAGCGGCCGGTGCGGCCTATCATATGTTCAACACTGTTCTGGTAACGGCGCGTGGCTCTGTTGAAATTACGATTAAACCAGCCAAAAAAGCCTTTGCGCTCGTAGTGTTCTTCGTCGGTCGGTTTGAGGAAAGCGGCACAGAGCGCTGGCGTCAGCGTCAATGCAATCAGTACCGACAGGGCCATCGCAGAGACAACGGCAATGGAGAATTGTCGGTATATCACACCGGTAGAACCACCGAAAAAGGCCATAGGGATAAAGACGGCAGACAGAACCAGTGCGATACCAATCAGGGCCCCGGTAATCTGATCCATAGACTTGCGAGTCGCCTCTCTGGGTGACAGCCGATCCTCATGCATCACCCGCTCGACGTTTTCCACCACGACAATGGCATCATCGACCAGCAGGCCGATAGCCAGCACCATCGCGAACATGGTCAGGGTATTGATAGAAAAGCCGAAGGCATAAAGCACGGCAAAAGTACCGAGCAGTACAATCGGTACTGTAATTGTGGGGATGATTGTGGCCCGGAAGTTCTGTAAAAACAGATACATGACCAAGAACACAAGTATGATCGCCTCGACCAGGGTGTGCACAACACCCTCAATCGATAATTTGACAAAGGGCGTGGTGTCGTAGGGATAAACCACTTCCAGCCCGGCCGGGAAGAAGTCATCCAGCTCTGCAATACGTTCCCGGACGTTCTCCGCCGTTTCTAGCGCATTGGCGCCGGAGGCGAGGGTTACACCGATACCGGCAGCCGGCTGCTTGTTGTACTCGGTTTCGTACTGGTAGTTCTCGCCACCCAGTTCGACCCGGGCGACATCACCAAGTCGGACCCGCGAACCATCCTGATTAACGCGCAGGATAATATTGCTGAATTCTTCAGGCGTTTCCAGGCGGGTCTGTACGACGATATTGGCGTTGAACTGCTGATCGTTCACAGCGGGAGAACCACCCAGTTCACCGGCTGCAATCTGGGCGTTCTGGGCCCGAATCGCCAGCACCACATCGCCGGTGGTCAGCTTATAGTGATTGAGTCGTTCCGGATTCAGCCAGATCCGCATGGCATACTGGGAGCCGAAGATCTGAATCCGGCCAACGCCGTTCACCCGGCTCAGCGGATCCTGGATATTGGCGCCGACATAGTCGGAAATATCATAGCGGTCCATGCTGCCATCGGCGGAGACAAAACCCAGCACCATTAAAAAGCCGGTACTGGATTTGGTCACACGGATCCCCTGTTCCTGTACTTCCTGTGGCAGCAGAGGCATTGCCGACTGCAGCTTGTTCTGCACCTGAACCTGGGCAATATCCGGATCGGTGCCGGCCTCAAAGGTTATGGTCAGCTGACCGATGCCGGTGGAATCGCTGGTAGCCGACATATACAGCACATTGTCGATGCCGGTGAGGTTCTGTTCCAGTACCTGGATCACCGAATCCTCCACGGTTTCCGCAGAAGCGCCGGGATAAGTCGTGCGAATTTCCACCGATGGCGGTGCGACTTCAGGATATTGAGATACCGGCAACTGGAAAATGGCCAGCAAGCCGGCCAGCATGATCAGTATCGCAATGACCCAGGCAAAGACCGGACGATCAATAAAGAAACGGGCCATAATCAGTCTCCATCCGCTTCAGTTTGATCACGTTTTTGATCAATGCTGACCTTGGCGCCCGGGGCCACTTTCTGCAGCCCGGCGACAATCAGCTGATCACCGGCATTGAGACCGGATTTCACCAGCCAGTGACCGTCAATGGCACGACCGACCTCCAGTTCACGTGCTTCAACCTCATTGCTGCTGTTCACCACATAAGCACTGGCATTGCCTTCACGATTGAAACTGATAGCTTTCTGCGGTGCCAGAATGGCCGCATCGATTTTGCCTTCGGTAATTTCAGCGCGTACGAACATGCCTGGCAGCAGCAGTTGATCGGGGTTGGGCATAATGGCGCGAAGCACCACGTCACCGGTGGAAGGATCGACATCCACCTCAGCGAACTGTAACTGGCCCTGATGCGGATAACGACTCCCATCTTCCAGTGTCAGGGTGACTGTCGGTGCTGACTGCTGATTGATTTCGCGATCAATCACTTTTTTGCGCAGATCCAGCAACGCCCGCGAAGGCTGGGAAATATCCACATACATCGGATCCAACTGGTGGATGGTGGCGAGAACCGCTTCCTGCTGAGCGGTGACCAGGGCCCCCTCGGTCACATTGGATTTACCGATACGGCCGGATATCGGTGCATTGACGCGGGTGTAATCCAGATTGGTCTGCGCGGTCTTAACCATCGCCCGACGGACTTCAATTTCAGCCTCGGCCTGTTGGAAAGTCGCCAGGGCATCATCGTATTCCTGACGGCTGATGGCATTATCATCAAGCAGGTTCTGGTAGCGGTTTTCCCTCGCTTTTGCCGTTTTTAACGCAGCTTCAGCACGTTTAAGTTCAGCCCGGGCATTAGCCAGATCGGCCTCGTAAATCGCGGGGTCAATCTGATAAAGCTGTTGCCCGGCTTCGATTTGTGAGCCTTCTTCAAATAGACGCTGTTCGATGATCCCGCTGACCTGGGGTCTGACATCAGCTTTACGGTAAGCCACGGTTCTGGCGGGCAGTGAGCTGGTCAGCGTGATGGATTGTGATGCCAGCGTCATCACATTGACCGAGGCAGGGGGCCTCGACTGCGGGCTGTCCTGATTGTCTGCTTTTTGCTCACAACCGGCCATCAGTAACGCTGCGAACAAGGTCAGTAACAAGGGCGATCTAAAACAAAAAGTCATTGTGTTCTCCTATCCCCGCGCCTGTTCGGCATCGGTGGCAATGGCATCCCAGGATGCGTCCATGATTTTATTCAGCTGAGCCTCGTCCACCTGTATCACCCCTAACAGTTGCTGACTCGCCATGTACATGTAAGGTTCAAAACTGAGACTGCCGAGCACATCATCAGGCAGATCCTTGATTCGTTTCTGATGGCGGCCTTCAGCAAACAGTTCACGCAAAGGCTGGAACTGTTGCCAGGCATCCTGACGCTGACTGCGTAATACATCGGTCGGCAGGTGATCAAACTGGGCCTTGCTGAGCGTGATGGCGCGGTTATTAATACAGAAATGCCAGATATTGGCGCAGATCCTTTGGTAGCGTTGTTTTAAGGACAGCGAACCATCATGGTCGGAAAAAGCCGCCTCGGCAAAAGCCTCAATGATGCGGCTATGCAGTTCAGCGATCAGTGCCTCACGGTCTTTGAAGTAGAGATAAATGGTTCCGGTAGCCACACCGGCGCGGCTGGCCAGCTGCTTCATCGAAAATCCATGAAAGCCACTGCTGGACAGCAGCTCCAAAGTGGCCTGGAGAATCTTTTCCTGTTTGTCTTTGGGGTTAGCCTGAGTCATATCGATTGATTAATGAATGAACGTTCATTCATTTTAGGCGGCGACAAGCGAAATGTAAATATTGCGCTGAGAAACAGGGTGTTTATTTTTCCTGAATTTTGTCGACTAGCTGTTTCAGTCGCTGTTTGTCAGCGTCCAGATTAAGTGCGTGTTCAGCACGTTGATAGGCCATTTCTGAATGCAGCTGGGCCTGCTCGGCGAAACATTCAGGGCAGAGTCTTTTCAGTGCCAGCAGGGTTTTCTGCAACCGGACTTGAATCTCAATCAGGCCAGCGCCATCACGCGCAATAGGCAGAAATACATCTTCAAACAGCCCGTCCAGTTGTATCTCAGAGATCCGGACCTGCGGGTAGACGATCTTCTCGTCATCATCTTCAATGCGCACATGTTCGCGCCAGGGCAGCAGCAGCCTTACGGCACGGCTGATAATGTCAATCGCTGTGCCCGGATCATTAACCGCAGGGGACAGGGCCCGGGAGGCAATCTCTGCCAGCACCGACAGGCCGAAACGCGGGTCCTGATCAAAGGAACGCTCATTACCGACAGTAAAGGCTGACCGGATCGCATTTTCGACTTCCTCGCTGAGTTCCCCCTCGAAACTGGCAATGGCTTCAGCCGGATGAATAAACTGACCCGGCTCGGTCAGCACCGAGATTTCCGCTTCATACTGTTCGCCGTAGTGGTTGAGTTTGCTGATATCGATATGCTGCACATAACCGGTCTGTTCGGGATAGATCTGATTATCGAAATAGTCGGGCAGATTATCCCAGTCCAGGCGACGGGCACCGAGGCAGGGGTAATCGATGCGCTGCTGTATCGCACGACTGGCCGCCTCTTCTACCCGGTTGGTGGTTTCGCCCAGTCGTCCCAGCATTGACAGGTGCTCAATCCAGCGCAACATGGTGACAACAATGATCACCACCACGCCGACAGTCACGGCAAACAGAATCAAACGGCCATTATCACCATACAGATCGGTGCTGAGGGCAATAATGCCGACCAGGCTGAAAAGAAAGGAGCCAATAAAGGTGGCCAGCACATTCTGTGTAGTTGAGTCCTGTCGCACCAGTTTGGTGGCACGGGGGGTCGCACTGGAGCTGGCCGCAGTATAGGCGGAGACCATCACGCTCAGCGAGAAGGTGGTCACGGCGAGCATGCTTGAGGCCAGAATATTGAGGATCTGACCGACTGATTCGGCGCCGATACTGAATGGAAACGGTTCTTTGATGAAGAGTTCGACCGGGATGGCAATCAGCGCGGTGAAGACCGCCAGCAGGGCGAACAGGGCTGAACGCAGCCATAACTTTCTGCCCAGCTGGGTTAAGAGCCATTGCCATTTGGAAAACATCAGTCTCTCCTAAAGTACCTTCAACCAAGCATAACCAAGGATGTTGAGCCAGACAATGTATTATCAGCAGGCATAAAAAAACCGGTGAGGTCAGACCTCACCGGTTTTATGTCTGACTTTTTCAGCCCGAATCAGGGCGAGAAGGATGAACCACAGCCGCAGGTCGTGGTGGCATTCGGATTACGGATCACAAATTGTGAGCCTTCGATCCCATCAGTGAAATCGATTTCCGCACCGACCAGATATTGATAGCTGGCGGGGTCAATCAACAGCGTCACACCGCCTTTTTCAACCTGGGTGTCTTCTTCGCTGATGTCTTCTTCAAAGGTGAATCCATACTGGAAGCCGGAACAGCCGCCACCGGTGATGAATACACGCAGTTTCAGTTGATCGTTGCCTTCTTCAGCGATCAATTCGCTGACCTTAGCTGCCGCTGCCTCGGTAAAGATAATTGGGCTGGGCATTTCGCTGGTCATATAATCACTCCAAAATTAGCTTAGTTACTGGTTAAATATTATCCAAATTCTGACTAAATTAGTCAAGATTTAAGGTTTTATATCGGACTCTTGTTTTTGTTCCAGGTGAAACTGGGCGCCGTCTTCAAAGACTTCATGCTCCAGCTGCAGGATATCGGTATCCTCTTCCTGCGCCCGGATAAGGTGACCATTGACTTCACTACCCATCGCCATTTCCAGCAGTCGGTAGTATAGATTGCCGTTGATCCTGGCCTTGGGGGCCAGCTCGACATGATTGGAGACAAACACATTACCGTTGACCTGTCCGTTGATAATGATGTTTGGTACCCGGATTTCACCATCAATACTGCCGTGATCACTGAGCGTTAACACTGAGGTTTCATCGCCGGTGGCGTTAATATTGCCTTCAATGGTGCCATCGACCCGCAGGCCGCCACTGAAACTGATGTCGCCTTTGATGTGAGTATGACGACCTATC
The DNA here is from genome assembly GCA_014762585.1 of Methylophaga sp. GTDB lineage: Bacteria > Pseudomonadota > Gammaproteobacteria > Nitrosococcales > Methylophagaceae > Methylophaga. Next base: position 11,893 of record JABURN010000112.1, on the reverse strand, counting down.
AGCGTATCAATTCTGCTGGTCGACTTCTTTTTCTTGGCTTTGTTTTTATTGAACATGATTTACCTCATGATGCCGGGGAGGTGGTGACTTCCCACTTGAAAGTCCGCTCGGTCAGGGTTTTGTCGGACTGTCTCAGCATGACCCGTATACTGTCCGGTTGTTCATTCTCTGCTAATTTCAACGTGCCTTCAAGCACTTGCACATGGCGTATGTTAAGCGCCTGGGTCTCGACCAGTCGCGATTGTGCTTCGCCATTACCCTCCAGGTTGAGGGTAATCAGTACGTCGCCTTTGATGGATTTGGTGATTCGTTTACCCTGGGTCAGTACAATCCGGTACAGATAGGATGAAGGATCATCGACTACCTGTCTCAGATGCAGTTCACGAACCTGTAATTCACTGCTGGCGTCACCCTGGGTGATGTTCTGGTAGAACAGCAGTTCCTTGTTTAGCTCAATTACCCGGTTCTGCAACAGCTCCAATTCAGTTTGCAGCTGGGAGTCTGTCGCTTCCTGCAGCGCCTGCATCTGGTTAATGCCCAGAAGCTGTTCCTGCAAAAGCCGGTTTTCTTCGGTCAGGCGCTGATTTTCTGCCAGCATCTGCTGATGCTGCGACTGAAGTCCGGAGAGTTTTTCAAGTTGTTTCTGCTGCCACTGTTGACCCCAGGCGATAATCACAACGGCGGTCAGTGCAATGCCGAGTAAAACCAGCAACAGGCAGCGATACGGCCGCCGAGGATGTATAACGTAGGGCCGGTCAAGCATCAGGGCATGGTCGCGATAAGATTGACGCCGGTGGTTTCAGGCAGACCGAACATAATATTCATATTGTGTATCGCCTGACCGGAAGCGCCTTTCACCAGGTTGTCGATGACGGACAAAACGACCACAGTGTCACTGCCCTGTGGCTGATGGACTGCGAGTCGACAGACATTGGAACCGGATACGCTGCGCGTCTCGGGCATGCTACCAGCCGGCATCACATCGACGAAGGGCTCATCGCGGTAGCGATTCTCAAACAAAGCCTGCAGATCGGCATCTTTATGGAGTCGGCCGTACAAGGTGGCATGAATACCACGCACCATCGGCGCCAGATGAGGAATAAAAGTCAGATCCACTTCTTCACCACAGTGGCCCGATAATATCTCCCTGATTTCTGGCAGATGGCGATGCCCACTGACGCCGTATGCCTTGAAGCTGCCGCTGGTTTCGGCCATCAGCATTGGAATGGCTGCTTTACGACCGGCGCCACTGACGCCGGTTTTGGCATCGGCGATCAGGTGCTTGGGATCAATCAGACCCGCTTCCAGCAGCGGCAGGAAACCCAGTTCGGTAGCAGTCGGATAACAGCCCGGCACAGCTACCAGCTGGGCAGAGCGAATTTGCTCGCGGTTGATTTCCGGCAGGCCGTATACAGCCTTGGCAAACAGCTCAGGACAGGTATGCGGCGTGTTGTACCACTGCTCCCAGACTGCCTGGTCTTTGAGACGAAAATCCGCCGACAGATCAATCACCCGGGTATGGCGTTTGATAAGCTCGGGGACCAGCGCCATCGCTACCGTGTGTGGCGTCGCAAAAAACACGACATCACACTGTGCCAGCACCTCGGGATCAGGCTCGCTGAAGGTCAAGTCGACGTGGCCACGCAGATTAGGGAATAACTCACTGACAGCCATGCCTGCCTCACTGCGTGAAGTGATGACTTCCAGTGACACCTCGGGGTGGTTGGCCAATAGTCTCAGTAATTCCACACCGGTGTACCCGGTGCCGCCAACAATACCGACTTTGATCATGCTTTACTCTGTCGCTGCTGTTAAAACAAACAGTATACCCAATTTATCTCTGGCTGCAGACAGCAAAAAGCCGGTTTTAACTGTTTCACACCGGGTTGAAAAGCTGTTCCAGACGTTGTTTGTGTTGCATGTAGACTGCTGCCGGATAATAAAGATCATCCGCAAAATGCAGACTGTTGAGGTAGACCGGATAATGCGATTGCCGACCCCGCAGGCTGAGCACCAGTTGCTGCACTCGAGCAAACAGAGCCGGATCATCAGCGCGGCCCTCGAACCACTGCTGACCACAGATAATCGTACAGTTTGCATCCAGCGCAGCGCTTTGCATGCTGACCTTGACCGGCAGATAGCTGCTGGCTTGCCTGGTCACTGCGACCGGTGAGGCACGCCACTGTTGCTGCTGACGGCTCAGATGATAAAAACGCAGCTGCGCTATGGTATTGCGCTGGCGAATCTCAGACAGAAATACCTGCAGATGGGCGACCAGAGTCGCCTCAGTTAAATGCTGAAACTGCTGTTTGACCAGGTTGGCGAACTCATCCAGCAGATAACAGATAATGGTGTTCTTCTCGAAGTAGATAAACACACTAATCCGCTGCGGTGACTGATATTGAAGCAGGCTGTTGAATAGGCCATCCCTGTCCAGATAGCGATCCAGTCTAACCGCTTCAAACTGCCGCTGCTGACTGGCCAGAATCTGCCAGAGGTCTTGAGACAAGGGCTGTTTCAACAGACTGATGTGTTGCTGTTGCCACTGCAGGCTGAACAGTCGGTCGGCCATGGTCAGCAGCAATCGGCCTGAGTCCGGGAAACGCTGGTAATGCGTGATGAGCTGATTCAGCAGGTCATCCATACGCAAGCTGATGGTCTGACCGAATATCGGGGTCGGACACCAGCTGTGCCAGTTCGTGTACTGGTCTGGCTGCCAGGCGAGAATGTGCTGCAAAAAATCCAGCACCGCCTGAGAACCACTGAAGCGAAAACTGTGACACAGGCCGTGACTGGTAAAGACCAGGCCATCAATCGAGTTCACCAGACTCTGATGGTAGGAGCTGTAATTGAGTGGATCATTGAGCCGGCTCGATAGCTGAAGGCCCTGCTGCGACAATTTGTCGCTGACTTCCGCTTCCAGGTTCACAAATAAGCTGACAGCCACCAGAGTCTCGTCTTTTGCTGCGGAAATCCCGGCAAAATTCAATTCAAGGTCAACAAGCTCGCTTCGAAACAGGCGCTGACACAATTCCACTACAACTGCAGTAGTCACTTTAGCGTGCTGATCATTCACACTGAGCCAGTTGCTGCGGCTAAGCAGGCGGTTGCCGACAGCATAGGCCAGCACCTGTAACAGATGCTCGTGCTGGAACAGGCCAGGAGCTCCCGGGTTTTCCATTGGCTGACGGCTGAGGCACCAATAGTGATGATCACGAAAACGGTTTAAATACAGCCGCTCACTACCCGGCTCTGGTCTGAGTGCAGGGGGTAACAGGCTGACCTGAGTTTCAGCGGGGGCATAACGCAGGCGATGCAGGGTCTTTAACTTATGCAGGCTTTCACCGGCATCAAGTCGATGCTCACGGGCAAAGTCAGCGAGTCTGGTAAGCATCGCGGCACTGAACTGGCCCAGATTTCGAAATTCCGTCTCGGTATGGTTGATATCATCCAGACTCTGATCAAGCTGTTTCAGCTTATCAGCATCCCAGCGCCACTCACGAGTCAGATCCTCGATAAACTGTCGGCGCCAAGGCAGGGTGGCCTGCCTGACGGGTTTACTGAGTCTTTCGGGTAAATTCAGGTAAAAATGCTGTTGCAGCTCGCTCCAGTCTGTCTGCTGTTGCAGGCGAAGCAATCGGAGATACTGCGGGTCGAAACGACAGGAATCATGTTGCTGTTGATAAAGCTGCTGCTTAACAAGGGGAGACAGGGCGCTCTGCTGCGGCTCAGTGAGACAATGCCTGAGATACGCCAGTGATAACAGCTCATCACCATAATGCAGGCTTTCAGTCAGCAGGTCGCAGCTTTGATGAAACAGGGTATCGGCGTCGAAACTGCCCACAGCACCAAAATCAACCAGGCTGACCGGATTCAGCATGCGTTGTGACTGCATGCGATTGATTGTGCCTGCATAATCCAGATCCTCTCCAGGACTGGTCAGCCACCAGTAGGGCTGACTGCCGGCCAGCACCAGACCGGCGCTGTAGAATTGATCCCGATCCCAGTTGGATAAAACACCACGAGCCAGCTCTGCCTCTGATATCAGTCGGCTATCCAGCTCGATGCCGTTTTCGCCTGCCCAATGACAAATCGCCTCGAGCTTTTGCTGCAGCTGAGCACGCTGATTTTCCTTGAGCAGATTGCTGTAGAGCAGCCACAGACCAAATCGGGGGCGGTCAGGATAAGCTAGATAGCCATGGGGATTGATGAGATAGAGACCGCGCAGAGGATAGCGGCGGAGTGCTTTTTGCCGGTAGCGGAAATTTCTCTCCAGCAGCCTGGCCTGATCCAAAGTCGATTTCGTCGGGCGATAATCAATCAGACCGGCCGGGGTGTCATCACTGATGTACCCCGGCAACAGTTTGGCATTGAGGTGGAACAGGAACGGCAGCAGCTCAAGAATCAGGCTGTGCCGTGCCGGAGCCAGTTGCAGCAGTCTCTGGATGCGTTCATGGTTATGCGTCTGGAAGAAACGCTGTGCCTGAACCCGATCCATTGACTGCCGTGCCTGCTAGTGTCTGAAGTGGCGCATGCCCGTGAAGACCATGGCGATGCCGTGTTCATTGGCAGCAGCAATGACTTCATCATCACGCATGGAGCCGCCCGGCTGGATCACGGCTTTAATACCGGCTTCAGCGGCAGCATCAAGACCGTCACGGAACGGGAAGAAAGCATCGGAAGCCATCACCGCTCCGGGTACTACCAGACCGGCATCTTCCGCCTTGATACCGGCAATACGGCTGCTGACGACGCGGCTCATCTGGCCGGCGCCGATGCCCACAGTCTGCTGATTCTTGGCATAAACAATGGCATTGGATTTAACGAACTTGGCCACGCGCCAGGCAAACAGCAGATCCTGCATCTGTTCATCCGTTGGTGCGGTGTCGGTCACCACTTTAAGTTCATCAGACTGAACCAGGGCATCGTCGCGATCCTGTACCAGCAGACCACCGTTGACGCGTTTAAAGTCCAGGCTGTCGGCCGGCTTTTCAACAAATTCGCCGCAGGCAAGCAGTCGCACATTGGTTTTTTGAGCCACGACGGCGCGGGCTTCCTCAGACACGGTCGGTGCGATAATAACCTCAACAAATTGACGTTCAATAATGGCCTTGGCGGTCTCGGCATCCAGCTCGCTGTTGAAAGCGATAATGCCACCAAAAGCCGAGGTCGGATCGGTCTGGAAAGCCAGATCATAGGCAGCGAGCAGGCTATCCGCAGTGGCGACCCCACAGGGATTGGCATGTTTAACAATGACGCAGGCCGGCGATTCCGGGAAGGCTTTTACGCATTCCAGTGCGGCATCGGTGTCAGCGATATTGTTGTAGGACAATTCCTTGCCCTGTAACTGAACCGCTGCGCTGATAGTGCCGCTTTCCAGCTGGCCTTCAACATAAAAGGCCGCCTTCTGGTGCGGGTTTTCACCATAGCGCATGTCCTGCTTCTTATGAAACTGGCTGTTGAATGTCCGTGGAAAGCTGTCCATATCCCCGTTATCGGCGCGCTTACCCAGATAATTAGCAATGGCACCATCGTAATGCGCGGTATGCTCGAAAGTCTTCACCGCCAGATCAAAACGGGTCGCATCATCGACACCGCCATTGGCTTCAATCTGCTCAAGCACGCGGCCGTAATCGGCGGGATCTATTAGTACAGTCACATCGGCATGATTCTTAGCCGCTGCACGCAGCATGGTGGGGCCACCGATGTCGATATTTTCAATTGCCAGTGGCAGAGTGCAGTCAGTGCGGGCAATCGTGGCTTCAAATGGGTAGAGGTTCACGACAACCAGATCGATAGGCGCGATCTCGTGCTGTTCCATGATCGCATCATCGGTGCCGCGGCGGCCCAGCAGTCCACCATGAATTTTGGGATGCAGGGTTTTGATACGGCCCGCCATCATTTCCGGGAAACCGGTGTGTTCGGAGACTTCCTTCACCGGCAGGCCGTTGTCACTCAGCAGTTTGGCAGTACCGCCGGTGGATAGCAGCTCGACGCCAAGTCGATTCAGTTCCTGTGCCAGTTCAAGCACACCAGTCTTATCAGAGACGCTCAATAGAGCACGTTTGATCTTATTCATTGAAAAAGAAATTCCAGGGTAAAGAGAATTTGTGTTTACAAGCCGTAAAGCTTGAGTTTTTTGCGTAATGTGCCGCGGTTGATGCCGAGAATTTCGGCCGCCCGGCTCTGATTACCATTGGTATGTGCCAGCGTCGCTTTTAACAGTGGCACTTCGACTTCGGTCATCAGCATTTCATAGAGGTTGGCAGCGGGATGGCCCTCGAGTTGCTCGAAGTAGTCTGCCAGTGCTTGCGACACGCAGTCGCTTAACGGAGCGGATGTGTGCTCGGCCGCGACACCCAATTCAGCGCAAGTCGATGGATCTTTGGCTAACGGTTTAGTCATGCGGCTTTAGAGTCCTGTTGTTGTTCTATTTGCTCAAAAAATTCGCGGGTGAATCGCAGTTGTTGCTGCGGTTGTTCAAACTGGTTCATTGCCTGACGGAATGCATTGCCATTGCGCAGCCCCTTGCTGTACCAGGCGATGTGTTTGCGTGCCATGCGAACACCGGTGTAATCACCATAAAAATCGTACAGGTTTTGCAGGTGCTCAATCAAGACCTGTTTAATTTCAGTGACTTCTGGATCAGGGAGCAACTCACCATGGTCCAGAAAATGCAGGATCTGCCGAAAGATCCACGGATTGCCCTGGGCGCCGCGGCCGATCATCAAACCATCAGCACAAGTTTTCTCGAGCACTAAAGCCGCTTTTTCCGGTGAGGTGATATCACCATTGGCAATCACCGGGATCGAGATACGTGATTTGATCTCGGCAATGGTGTCGTATTCGGCATCGCCTTTGTAGGCATCTGCCCGGGTACGGCCGTGCACGGCCAGCGCCTGAATACCGGCCTCTTCGGCGATACGGGCAATCCTGACGCCATTGCGGTTATCACGGTCCCAGCCGGTGCGTATTTTCAATGTGACCGGGACATCCACCGCATTGACCACGGATGTCACAATCTCTGCGACCAGCTTTTCATTCTGCAGCAGCGCGGAACCCGCCATCACATTGCAGACCTTCTTGGCCGGACAACCCATGTTGATATCAATTATGTGCGCGCCCTCATCGACATTATGTCTGGCGGCTTCCGCCATCATTTGCGGATCGGCGCCAGCTATCTGGACGCTACGCGGTTCCGGTTCACCTTCATGATTGGCCCGCAATAAAGATTTCTTACTTGCCCACAGGGCTTTGTTGGCCGTGATCATCTCGGAAACGGCCATGCCTGCGCCCAAACGTCTGCAGAGCTGACGGAAGGGGCGATCTGTCACGCCTGCCATGGGGGCTAGAAACAGCCGGTTGGGCAGGCGGTAGGGGCCGATCATCAGCTCAGACGGCATGCCGTTCTCCGGTCAGCCGGACCCAGTCTTCACGGCTGACTGCTGGCTGCATGGTAAACCACGGCGCGTAGCTTTCAGCAACCTCATCTGCCTGGCTTTGCAGAATGCCCGACAGCACCAGCTGGGTATTGGGTTTGCAGAGGTTGGCGAAGCGTGGTGCCAGATTCTGTAACGGTCCGGCCAGAATATTGGCCAGTAACAGATCACAGGGCTCATCAGGACAATTGCCGGGCAGATAAGCTTCAACTTCGACACCGTTGCGACGCGCATTTTCGCGGGTGGCTTCCAGCGCCTGCGGATCGGTATCGACGCCAATCACGCGTTCAGCCCCCAGTAAAGCCGCAGCAATAGCCAAAATGCCGCTGCCACAACCGTAATCGATAACGTATTTGCCTTTGAGATCAGCCTGATCCAGCCAGTTCAGACACAAAGCCGTGGTGGCATGCGTACCGGTGCCGAAAGCCAGTCCCGGATCCAGCAGAATATTAATGGCTTGCTCATCCGGCGCTTTGTGCCAGCTGGGGACGATCCAGAGCTTGTCGCCGAACTGAATGGGCTGGAAATTCGCCATCCACTCGCGTTCCCAGTCCTTGTCCTCGACAGCTTCTACCCGGAACCTGGGCACTTCCGGCAACATAGCGGCCAGCATGTCAAGCACTGACTGTTCCGAGTTTTCAGCGTCAAACAAGGCGGTCAGTCTGGTGTCGGCCCACAAGGGTGTTTCACCCAGATCCGGTTCGTAAATCGGCTGATCGGCATCATCTTCAAATGTCACCGCAGCCGCCCCACACTCGCTCAACGCCTCAGACAGTGCCTCTGCCTTGTCGGGCGAGGTGTGGCAGATAAACTGGACCCAGGCCATCAGAGTCCCAGCTTCTTCTCAAGATAATGGATATTGGTGCCACCAGTCTGGAAGTGGGTATCGTCCATGATGTCACGCTGCAATTCGACATTGGTTTTGATGCCTTCAATGCCGATTTCTTTCAGTGCGGTCTGCATTCGGGCAATCGCCGAATCACGGTCTTTGCCGTAAGCAATCAATTTGCCGATTAGAGAGTCATAGTTAGGCGGCACTTTATAGCCGCTGTAAATATGCGAGTCCATGCGGATACCGGCACCGCCCGGCGCGTGGTAATGGGTGATCTTGCCCGGGCTGGGCATGAAGGTGCGCGGGTCTTCGGCATTGATACGGCACTCAATGGCATGACCACGGATCACCACATCTTCCTGTTTGATTGACAGTGGCTCGCCGGCAGCGATGCGGATCTGTTCCGCGACCAGGTCGATATCGGTAACGCGTTCGGTGACAGGGTGTTCCACCTGGATACGGGTGTTCATTTCAATGAAGTAAAACTCGCCGTCCTGATACAGGAATTCGAAAGTGCCGGCACCACGGTAGCCGATACGGACACAGGCTTCGGCACAAATCGCACCCATGCGGTCTCGCATTTCCTGAGTAATACCCGGCGCCGGCGATTCTTCGACGACTTTCTGGTGACGACGCTGCATGGAGCAGTCACGTTCACCCAGATGGATCGCATTACCGTGCTGGTCGGACAATACCTGGAATTCGATATGACGCGGGTTTTCCAGGAATTTTTCCATATAAACCATATCGTTACCGAAGGCGGCACGGGCTTCACTCTTGGTTAAGGCAATCGCATTAAGCAGGTGGGCTTCACTGTGCACTTCACGCATGCCGCGACCACCGCCGCCGCCGGCTGCTTTAATAATGATCGGGTAACCGATCTCACGGGCCAGGCGCAGGTTGGTGGCATCATCGTTACCGAGCGGGCCGTCAGATCCGGGTACGCAGGGCACGCCAGCCTCTTTCATCGCTTTGATGGCCGCTACCTTGTCACCCATGATGCGGATCGTTTCGGCGCGCGGGCCGATAAAGATAAAGCCGCTTTCTTCAACGCGTTCTGCGAAATCAGCATTTTCCGACAGGAAGCCGTAGCCGGGATGAATCGCGGTGGCATCGGTGATTTCGGCGGCACTGATAATCGCCGGGATATTGAGATAACTCTCATTGGAGGGCGCCGGGCCAATGCAGACACTCTCATCTGCCAGCAAGACATGTTTGAGGTCGCGATCCACACTGGAGTGAACAGCGACGGTTTTGATGCCGAGTTCCCAGCAGGCGCGCAGAATACGCAGAGCAATTTCGCCTCGATTGGCAATAACAATTTTATCGATCATATTTTTGTTCAAATCCACAGTTCAGGATGAGCTATTTCGCCGGTGGCCGGCACGGGTGTTATTCGATAACAATCAGAGGCTCATCGAATTCAACCGGATGACCGTTTTCGACCAGGATGGCAGTGACGGTACCGCTGCGGTCGGCTTCGATCTGGTTGAACATTTTCATCGCTTCGATAATGCAGATAACATCACCGGCAGCGACTTTCTGGCCGACTTCGACAAAGGCTGCGGCTTCAGGGGATGAAGAGCGGTAGAAAGTGCCAACCATGGGAGAACGCACGGCATTGGCATCGTTAGGCTTGGATTCAGCAGCTGGCGCTGGCGCTTCAGCTGCCGGCGCGGGAGCTGGCGCTGCGGCAGACATGGCGACCGGGGCCGGAGCGGCAGGGGCGGCATAACTTGGCACAACGGAACTGTTACGGCTGATGCGAACCGACTCTTCGCCTTCGGAGATTTCAATTTCGGCGACATCGGATTCCTGAATAAGATCGATGAGTTTCTTAATTTTGCGAATATCCATGCGTTAACCTTTAATAATAGTTATGAGTTGAGTTGTCTGATGGCGGCTTGCAGAGCCAGTTCATAACCCTGCGCACCCAGTCCGCAGATCACGCCTCTGGCGATATCGGACAGATAGGAATGTTGTCTGAACGACTCGCGGGCGTGAACATTGGAGATGTGTACTTCAATAAACGGTATGGCAACGGCGGCCAAAGCATCGCGCAAAGCGACACTGGTGTGCGTAAAAGCAGCTGGATTTATCAGGATAAAGTGGGTGTTTTGGCGGCTTTCATGCAGTTTGTCGACCAGGGCATGTTCGGCGTTGCTCTGAAAAAAATCCAACTGGTGACCGGCTTCAGTCGCCATCGTGCGCAGACGGTCCTCGATGTCAGCGAGGGTATCGGCACCATAATGCTCAGGCTCACGTGTCCCCAACAGGTTGAGATTGGGGCCGTTCAGCACAAGAATGTTCGCCATGACGATCCTTAAAAGCGGTCTGAATTCAATAAGCCCGAATTGTGCACCAGCAAAGGGTCAATGTCCAGTTAAGCGAGATAAAAGGCAGTCTTCTGTCGCTATTTTCGTCGAAATGGCAGCTTTCTTGAAATTTTCATTAAGTCGGCATCAGGGCAGTCTGGACAGGTGCTCCAGCATTTGCTCCGCCTTGATATGGCCTACCAGCCGGTAATCACGTAATTCCTGGCCGTCAGCGTTGTAAAACAACATGGTTGGTGGACCGAATACCTGTAAGGATTTAAGTAGAGCCTGGTGAGCGTCGGTGTTCTCAGTCATATCCAGTTTTAATAAGAGATGATCATCCAGCGCGGCTACCACTGCCGGATCACGAAATGTGGTTTTCTCCATGGTTTTGCAATCGGTGCACCAGTCGGCATAGAAATCCAGCATCACGGGCTGTTGCGTGTTTTGTAGCTTCGCATTGAGCTCTTGCAGATTATTAACCCGGCTGAACTCAAGCTGTGGCTGCGGAGAAGAAGTCGCAGTCGGGCTGGCAGCGATGACCTGTAACGGTTGTAACAAGTTCTGACTGCCGCTGGCGCCACCAATCATTAATAAAGCGCCATAGATTAACAAAATCAGACCCAGCCCTTTACTCAGTTTATTCCAGCCATTGGCATCGATCTGCAAGCTGTTGAGTGCGCCCATGTATACAGCGCAGACAATTAACAAACTGCCCCATAAGACCAGTGTCAGCCAGCCAGGCAGAATGCGTTCCAGCATCCAGATAGCAAGACCCAGCAGCAATACACCGAAGATGGCTTTAATCACATTCATCCAGTCACCGGCACGGGGCAGCAATGAACCGGCTGAAGTGCCAATAATCAGCAATGGAATGCCCATACCGATACTCAGTGCAAACAGTGCCAGCCCGCCCAGGAAGGGGTCAGCATGCTGACCGATAAAGATGAGCGCTGCTGCCAGTGGCGGTGCCAGGCAAGGACCCACTATCAGTGCTGACAGCAGACCCATCACGGCGACACCAATAAAGCTGCCACCCTGCTGGCGATGAGTCAGCTGATGCAGCCGGTGCTGTAGTGCATGAGGCAACTGCAGGTCGTAGAGACCGAACATCGACAGGGCAAGCAGCACAAACAGCAGACTGAAACTACTGATCACCCAGGGATTCTGGAAAAGACTCTGCAGGTTTTCGCCTACCAGACCGGTCAGGATCCAGGCGGCCGTGTAAGTCACAGACATGGCCAGTACGTAGACCAGTGACAAACTGAAAGCAAGGCGGGTGGTGATAGTTTCACCTTCACCGACAA
>JABURN010000248.1 GCA_014762585.1 Methylophaga sp. | reverse complement strand
GGCATCCATCGAGCCCTCGGCCTTACCGGCACCGACCATGGTGTGAATCTCATCAATAAACAGAATAATCTGACCTTCCTGTTTCGACAGGTCATTGAGCACCGCTTTAAGACGCTCCTCAAATTCACCGCGGAATTTGGCGCCGGCAATCAATGAGCCCATATCCAGCACCAGCACTCGTTTATGTTTCATGCCATCGGGCACTTCGCCATTGACGATACGTTGCGCCAGCCCTTCCACAATCGCGGTTTTACCCACACCGGGCTCACCAATCAGCACGGGATTGTTTTTGGTGCGGCGCTGCAACACCTGAATGGTGCGGCGTATTTCATCATCACGACCAATTACTGGATCCAGCTTGCCTTCTTCTGCCCGGGCGGTCAGGTCGATAGTAAATTTCTCCAGCGCCTGGCGCTGTTCTTCTGCATTCGGATCAGTCACGCGTTCTCCCCCACGCATTTTATCGATAGCGGCTTCCAGATTGGCTTTAGTAGCGCCGTGTTCACGCAGCAGTTCACCTGCCTTGTTTTTATCGTCCACCAGCGCCAGCAACAGCAGCTCACTGGAAATATATTGGTCATTACGTTTTTGTGCCAGCTTATCCGTCTGATTCAGCAAACGACTGACATCCTGCGAGACGTGTATATCACCACCAGCCCCCTCCACGGTAGGCATCCGCGACAGTTGCTGTTCCAGTTCCGCCTGGTAGGCAGCCACATTAACCCCGCTTTGCTGCAAAATCGGTTTCACGCTGCCGTTTTGCTGTTGCAGCAAGGCCAGCATCAAATGTACAGGCTCAATAAACTGATGATCGCGACCGACGGCCATACTCTGTGCCGCTGCCAGCGCTTCCTGAAATTTGCTGGTTAATTTATCGATCTGCATGAAGAATTTCCCTTCAAAAAGTGTGTTATCTGTGAAATGGGGTAATTCAGAAAAAATTTCAAGTTCGACGATGATTTATTTATCAAACAGTCGATTCGGATTAAACTCAGCGGTATCGGAGGTATGCAATTTGAACGCTATTCATCGTTTCTATCTGCGCGGGCTCACTATCACACTCCTGGCCCTACCCATATCGCTCAATGCTGCTGACTGGCCACTCTGGACAGCTTTCAAAGATAAGTTTATTCAGTCAGATGGTCGGGTGATTGATTACCAACAGGCAAGCGGGGTCACGACCTCGGAAGGACAGGCTTATGCTCTGTTTTTTGCTCTGGTAGCTAATGACAAAGCCGCTTTTGCAGAGATTCTGCACTGGACAGAAACTCACCTGTGCCCGGCGGAAAACGGGATTTGCCTGCCTGCTTGGCGATGGGGAGAACAATTGTCTGGCGACTGGGGCATCCTGGATCCTAACTCCGCTTCCGATGCTGATTTATGGCTGACCTATACCCTGCTCGAAGCAGGCAGGCTCTGGGATCAAGATGAATACACTGAGAAAGGTCAGACGTTGTTGTTACTGGTCAAGCAGCAGGAAGTTGCCACACTGCCTGAGTTAGGACCTATCGTTCTGCCGGGCAGACTTGGCTTTGAGGCGATTAATGGCTGGTGGCAACTCAACCCCAGCTATCTACCTCTTCAGTTGATTGCAGGGCTGAGCTTTCATGATAACACCCCATTATGGCCTGCTGTTTACCGGGCTACGGAAGCGCTACTAAGGCAGAGTGAAGCTCAGGGATTTGCACATGACTGGGTACATTATCATCCTTTGCATGGCTTCCTGCCTCTAAATTCACAAGCCAATATCGGCAGTTATGATGCGATTCGGGTCTACCTGTGGCTTGGCATGCTCAATCCAGACAGTCCCTCCAAACAACATTTGCTTAAGACATACAATGGGATGTTGCACTGGTTCAAACAGGGTCACTACTGGCCACCTGAACAGATTGACCTCACTACCGGGATTGCCAGCGGAAGAGGCCCTGCCGGTTTTTCTGCGGCACTGATTCCCTATCTGAAGAGCTGGGGAGACAGCCAGTTGCTATCATTACAACTTGCGCGGATTGAACGTAAAAGTCATGGACTACTGCTGGGTGAATACCAGCATTATTATGATCAGGTGCTGGGCTTGTTTGGACTTGGCTGGCATGAGGCACGCTATCAGTTCAGTAACGACGGTTTGCTGGAACCGGCATGGCATGAGGAAAATTAGAATAGTTTGGAGAGAGCCAGTCCCAGATACGGATCACCGGATTGATCCTGACTCTCGGATATTCCCGCATTCAGTTCCAGGCTTACGCCCCCCTCCATGATACGACTCACAAACAGGCCCGCCTGTTTAATACGGTAATTTTTACCTTCCTGATAATAGAGCTCAGGCCCGACTTGCCAGCGCCAGTGTGGACGATAGCCTGCACGGAAACGGTTGAATACCGACTGAGGTCCCAGGGACCAGTTGTTCAGCATGGACAGCTCGAATTGTTCACTGACGAGATAACTCAATTGCAACTTTGGGGTGAGGCTTAGGGTACTGCCTTCGGGCTCTTCACCGGCTACATCGGGACTCAAACGATAATGCCGGTAACCCAGGGACAGTGATAATGACGCCCTCCACGGTCCCGAGCTCCAGGCATAACCCATTCCCGATTCGATACCTGGCGCATTGGCTTTCAATTCATCTGGCTGACCATTGACGGTCAGGTCATATTCATAGGAAAGCCAGCTGCCGATAGCCTGCCAGAACCAGCCCTCACCCAGTTTTTCTCCTGGTAAGGGCTGAATGACTCCAAGATAACTGTAATCACTGTCTTTTGCATGTTGTGAGCCTCCAATCACCAACGGCGAGTTATCCGCCTGCAAGTATGTAGGCAACAACAATAGGATGAGTC